>CAZVTE010000051.1:0-7470 GCA_964629705.1 uncultured Candidatus Saccharibacteria bacterium
CCATGTTGTAGCCACGCCATGGCATGAACGCTACCAGTAAATCTTTTCCGAGTGCCAGTTCGCCATCGGTGACACTAGCGCCTTCAATTAGAACATCGCCTTTCTTGACTTTTTGACCACGCGAGACTACGGTTCTTTGATTGTAACAGCGGTCATCATTAGTTTTTTCAAAGTGGATTAGCTTGTATTCTTTTTCGCCGTCAGCGTATTTGACAATTACCTTTTCGCCGTCAGCATGTACCACTTCACCGTCGGCTTCGGCGGCGATTAGCTGTGAAGTGTTTCTTGCGGCCACGCCTTCAATACCAGTACCAACGATTGGGGCATCATTCTTGAGCAATGGTACGGCTTGTTTTTGCATAGCGCAAGCCATGAGTGAGCGGTCAACGCGGTTTTTCTCAACAAATGGAATGAGGCTGGCTGAGGTACCGAGAATCTCTTTATGTGCAGCATCTACATGAGTTACAAGGTTAGAGGCCACTTGGCTTGGGCGACCGTGCACGCGAGCTGACACCCAGTCTTCAACGAAACTACCATCATCGTTTAGCTTTACGGATGCATCGGCAATAATCATGTCGTCTTCGGTAGCAGCATCGACATAGACGACTTCGTCGCTGACTTTGCCATCTTTGACTACGCGATACGGAGCTTCAATAAAACCATATTCATTGATGCGTGCGTAGGTGGCTAAGTTAAGCACGAGACCAACGTTACCACCTTCTGGTGTTTCTACGGTACAGATACGACCGTAGTGAGTTGGGTGAGCATCGCGCACATCAAAGCCAGCACGTTCACGGGTCAAACCGCCGGGGCCCATACTTGATAGGCGGCGTTTGTGTGCTAGTTCAGAGAAGCTGTTGACTTCGTCCATGAGCTGTGACAGCTGTGAGCTCGAGAAGAATTCCTTGACAGCGGCGACTACTGGTCGCGAGTTGAGGAGTTGCGATGGCGTAACGTCCTCGATGTTTGCCATCGACATACGATCAAGTATGTTGCGCTGTAAACGTAACATACCTAGACGGAATTGCCTCTGGACAAGTTCGCCTACTAATTTTACGCGACGGTTAGATAGGCTATCAATATCGTCAGCTGGCTCTTGTGAGTTGTTTAATCTGATGATTTCGCTAATGATAGCCACTAAATCTGGCATCTGCAAAGTACGATGTGCGGCATCATTTGGCGTGTCAAGTCCGAGTCTGCGATTAAGCTTGAAGCGACCAACTCTTGAATAATCATAACGTTTGAAGTCAAAGAAAGCTCGCTCAATCATGGATTTAGCATTTTCAACTGTGGCGAGATCACCTGGGCGAAGTCGGCGATAAACTTCGAGCAAAGCTTGAGCTTGTGTGGTGGTGGTATCCTTATCAAGAGTGGCGCGAATGTAACTGATAGCACCATTATCAACATCAGCAAATGCATTGAGGATTTCGTCATCCTTCGCCATACCGAGTGCGCGTAAGAATGTGGTGATTGGCACTTTGCGACGACGGTCAATCTTGACGCTAATACAGCCGTTTTGAGCAGTCTCAAATTCGAGCCAAGCTCCACGCCCTGGAATGACCTTGCCGCCGTAATACTTTTTACCATTGACTTCATCAGCAGTGAAGAAAACGCCGGCCGAACGAATGAGCTGTGACACTACCACTCTTTCAGTACCATTAATAATGAAGGTTGCACGGTCGGTCATCCATGGATAATCACCAAAGTAAATATCTTGTTCTTTGGTCTCGCCGGTGACTTTATTTTTAAGCTCTACCTGTACATGCAGGGGTGCTGCATAAGTGGAAAGATTATATTTGGCGGTTTTCTCGTCTTCTAATGGGGTTTTAAAGTAATAATCCTTAAACCTCATGCTTAATTTTTGTCCAGTATAGTCGTCGATCGGGTTCACCTCGTTGAACACTTCTCTTAGCCCCGACTTGACAAAATCTTCCCAGCTATCCTTCTGATGTGCAATCAGGTCAGGAATAGGCAGGGCATGGTCGCCTTCAGTAAAGAAAATACGACCATTTTCTCCTACAGTCTCTTTCACGTTGTCCTCTCTATTTTAGTGTTGATAATAATCTTTTGCGCCCGAAGATTACTTGTGGCTCCCAATATAATAATTCGCAACCTTTATTATACAATTCACATAACCACACACTACTTCTTGTACTTAATTATACTCCGTTTCATCAAAAAAGACAAGCCTTATTTTCGCCATTTTTAGCTATAAATCAGCGTTAATCATCGTGAAATTTATACTTATGAAATTATTTCTCAAAATTAGCTAGCTTTATACCATTTTTTATCTAAAATTTCTTGACAAAATGCTTATGGTGTGCTACAATGGTAGTAGAATATCATAAAAGATATAGCATTTTAACAGATTAAGTTGAAAATCCCTCAAGAGTAGGGCTGTTTGAAATGTCTGTATCTAGGAAATAAAGTAGAAAAATCGGCAAACGAAAGGAGAAGGAAAATGAGAAGGACGGAAAAGAGTCTGAAAAGACAGAGAAAAGTAGGCTTTATGAAAGGGGCGTTAGTTTGGCTAGGTTTTGGCGTATCCACGCTGATTTTGAGCTATTTAAATGCTCGGGTCGCTGGGCTTCAAGTCGTGACGACAGAAGTGCAGGCTTCGCCGCTTAGGCCAGTAGATCCGCCTGCAAGCGAGAAAATGTCGGTAGAAAAAGTCGTACTATCGGCGACTTCAAGCGAGCAGCCGGTGGACTTATCTAATCTGTTCTGGATGGGCTGGACTCATTTTGAGAGCAGCGATAACTACGCACAGACAGGTGGTGATGGCGGTCATGCTTATGGTCGCTATCAGTTCGATGATCGCCACTGCTTGGCAGAATTCT
Source organism: uncultured Candidatus Saccharibacteria bacterium (assembly GCA_964629705.1). Taxonomy (GTDB): domain Bacteria; phylum Patescibacteriota; class Saccharimonadia; order Saccharimonadales; family Saccharimonadaceae; genus Nanosyncoccus. Next base: position 2,841 of record CAZVTE010000051.1, read on the forward strand.
TGCAGTTCTGCGTGGAGCAAGATTATGCGAAGTTCAACTGCTTTGGCCGCTTCGTTTGGATGGATGCAGCAGGCGAGCTCCACTTAACTCGGCTAGAGGAACTGTCACAGGATTGGCAGTGGCTCTGCTATACCGAGAAGGAAGCCTTTGAGCATTTGCAGACGGAGTTTGCGTTGCAGGCTTATTACGAGCCAGCGCGGGCGCTTCTCGTGGAGCAGCTCGGGATTGATCTCGAAGATTTCAGCCCAGTATTGAAGGGCACAGTAATGAGCTGTGCTATTCGTAACGGTTACTATCGCTCCAATTTGGAGTGCCTGTGGCAGACTTATCGGGCTGGTATTTCGGAAGCGGGGTGGCTGGAGCGAATTTATGTGGCTCAAGCTACGGAGCATCCAGATCAGGAACAGCGCTGGGCGGTAGAACAGAAAAACGCCGCTTTGGAGGCGTTGCAGCTTTTTGAGAGTCATGCCGAGGTAAGTGATTCGGCAAACTTCGGCTTTGAGGAGGTGATTTTTAACTAATCTGGGAAGGCGCTTCCTTGGGAGGCGTCTTTTACCTTGTCTAAAGTTTGTCAAGGGTTTGGTCACTTTTTCTTGTAAAATAATCACTTGTTTGCTAAAAATGCGAGAAGATTGTGCAATTTTTATTGATTTTTTGGTCAATCTGTGATATAATAAGGTGAGAGGGTGCATACTCTAGTATTTTATAGAACTCCTGTTATGGGCAATCTTAGGCATAAAAACAGTTTTGTGCCTATATCTTGTCCATAAAAGAGAGGAGGAATATGAGTGAAAGAGCAAATAGGATGTCATGATATCACTGAGGCTGGCGTTACGAGGCAATCCTTACGAAAGCCCCCTGTTTCGTTGCAGGAGCTAGAGAATTCGCAAAGATCTGCGTTTTTGGAGTCAGAGAAATTTTTGATTTTAAAGTCTGAGTTGCAGTATCTAAATTACTTTACTACTATTGAAGATAGTAACGTGGGGACTAAGGCGCAAGTGGTTTGTTGCAGTTTTGATAAACATTGCAAGCATAGTATAGACCTTTGTGTGTCAAAGGAATATATTTTGGACATGATGCGTGCACTAGTACGGGTGAACCGATCAAAATGTCGTTCCAAGGTTGTCGCAGCTGCTTTGCTAAAATATACTTGGCCAGGAAGCGAGGCATCAGAATACGGACAAAAAGTGTATGGTGGTACAACTGATTTGTGGCGAGTTTTGATGGATGAGGTTTGGCAGGAGTTGAATGCTACGCATTTAAACTTTTGGCAAACTTTTGATAAATTGAATTTTATTTTGAGTGAACTTGCAATTAATATTCAACATCATACTGAGGATTGGGATTGTCGTAATAGTAGTTTTACTATCAGCTATCAGACATGTAATTTTAGTTTGCCTTATACTTGGGTGGGCTTATTAAAAATCTACGCTTTTGCGAAAGCTAAGGCAATGATGCTTGATAAGGTGGAGCAGAATTTACAGCATTGCGAGGAGTTTTGTGAGCATTTGATGCCAGATTTTACCACTAAGCACGAAGGCGTGATATTAACAGGCACAGGTAGTTTGGGCGTTTGCACTGTAGTCTTGCAGAAATATGGCAAAGATAGATTGTTTGATTTATCTAACTGGTGTAGCTGGTTTTACCTGTCTCAGTGGCTGGTAGATATGCGTGCGCAATTTGCAACGACAGTTATGCAGGCAAAATACTCACCGCTTGACTAAGCTTTTACGATCATATTGAGAAAATGGCTCCCTGAAGTGGGGGCCTTTTTTACTCCCGCTTAAATATCGTATTATACCAAAAAATCGCCCTTTAACCTCAACGTAAGATTACAAGCGTGGGCGACTTTTTGAACATATAAGCTCTCAACTCAATGTTGGCTCGCAGTTAGCCATATGTTCTTTCGAACTAATACTATTATAACGCACTGGATTTTAAATAGCAAGAGCTTTTTGTGACTTTTTTGCGTGATAAAGTTAATTTTGATCGTTTTGCCTAAAATGAACCTTTAGGAGAAAATCCCCCGGCTCAGCTGAGGGATTTTGGCGTATTTAGATTCCATCAAAAAGAGCGTAATGCTCACAAGTAGTATTTGCAGATTACGCTCTCTTTACCCCTACGGTGTCGCTTTTTGTTCCGCCCCTAATCCCCCGATATGATATCCCCCTATCCAAAATTAAATATCTAAATCGTCTAAGTCGGCGAGCTCAGCGCGAGTCTGTTCAACACGACCGTCATCGCTTTTTTCGACAACTTCTTCCCTTTCTTCGATGCTGCGTACGTTGCCATCCTCGTCAGTATTGACAATCTTGAGGTTGTAGCGTGCGCCGTTTTTGGTACCAAGTACGCGGAGCAGAGTCCGGATACTCTGGGCGGTTGCACCCCTCTTGCCAATTACGCGACCGACATCTTCTGGGTCAACGCTTAGTGATAAAAGTACACCTCTTTCGTCGATCTCGCGGTCAACGGTGACTTTTTCTGGATTATTTACGAGAGTTTTTACGATAAATTCTACAAATTGTTGGTCAATGGTTGCCATATCTGGTCTCCAGTTATAATTTTTATGCTATTTTGATTATAGCACAAGCATAATCGAAATGGAATATATGATTTTTGGTGATTTTTGCACAATTTAAACCAGTTTATTCGGCGTTTTCTGTACTATCGGTTGGCTCAGCTGGAGCTTCTTCCTTTGGCTGGTTCTTGCGCAACTTGTCGGCGTGCTTCGCCTGGGCGTGTTTCTCGGCTGGTTCTTTGTACCATTTTGGCATGTTGATACCATTTTGTTTGAGCACGCGAGCAACACGGCTAGATGGCTGAGCACCATGAGAAAGGTAAAATTCCACCTTCTCTTTGTCTAGAGTGGTTTTCTTGGTGTGGGGGTTGTAATTGCCGACTTCGGCTACAACACGACCCGAAAGAGGGTGGCGCTGCGCTTCTTGGACGACTATCCGATACACTGGTAAGTGTACGCGGCCATTACGTTGCATGCGAATCGCTAGCATTCTATTCTCCTTAATTAGTTATTAGGTTAATTATAACAAAGTTCTTCTGGGATGTAAAGAGGTGATTTGGCAGTTGTCAAGAGTTTTTGCATAGAAAAAAGCGGATTTAAGGAGAAAGGCATAAAATATGGCTTAAAATATGCTTAATCTATTGACTTTTTGAGTGATGTGTGATATAATGGAAAGATAGAGTATAAGGTTACTATTGATAATACTCTGTAGAACTTTATCAAACTAGAAGACGATTAAGGAGGGGCAATATGGGAGAATATTCGAGTGATAGTCCGTATGTAAGATATACGAGAATTGGGAAGAATGTCGTAAAGTTTAGACGTGGGGGCTACCTTGCCGTGATTAAAAGGCATGTAGGTGCTTCTGCACCAGTTTTATGTTTTGAATTCATTGCGAATCAATTGCCGATTAGCCAAGGTGGAGAACCGGTAGATTTAGTTTCTAGGCTGGATGCGAGTGAAATTTTGCGTCTGTTTAAAGCTCCGGATGGAGATTATCGGTTGAAGGCGACGTTTCTGCTGGGGCAATCCTATCAGAATGCTCACTATACTCATTTTTTTAGGGTAAGCTTGGATGGAGCAGAAATTCCAGCAATCTTTGTGTCTTCGGGTGCGATATCTCTCGATGATAAGGAGGCGATCCAGTTTTATGAGGATTTAATTCATAAACCTGGATTGCGATATGGCGCGAAGAAACAAAATACTCGGAAGCATCAAATTCGATATTGGTATATATTCAATATCGAAGAGCTATTCACGGATTTGGAGAGGGCGAGCGTTAAGCAAGTCTATATATCTGAGCTAAGCAAAGCTTATCGGGGATATGAAGTATGCGACACAGTGGCAAGTTATTTGTTGATGTATCAGGCGATGCATAAGGGGATTGAGGCAATGGTTGCGGAAAAACGGCATCAAACTTCACTACTTGCAGCTAAGGAACGGGCGTTACATTTGAGTTTTGCAGAGCGTTATAGGTTGTTTACTGATGAGGTTAAGGAGATAGAAAGTGGTGAAATTATTGTCAATGGGCTGGGCAATTCAGCCAGAGTGAAGTTGCCGGGTATGCCAGAGAGGGTGTACGGAGATAATGAAACTGACTTCCAGGCTTTTCTGCAGGCATTAGATTTATCTCGTGCAACTGACAATGATATACAAGAGAAAAATTTGCAACGGATAGTAGAAAAAATAGGCTCCCTTTGACCGGTAGTTTTTTTGCAAAAGGGTCGCATAGCTAGGCGGCCTTTTTTGTATTTAAAAAGTGTGATTTCGCTGGTGTGTTGAGCTTATGTTGATAGTATTTGGATTGAATAGTAGAATATGGCTTAAAATATGCTTAATCTATTGACTTTTTGAGCAATGTGTGATATAATGGAAGGATAGGGTTGCTTTTTCTTAAGGAGAAGCGATTTTAAGAAACTTTGCAAAAAATAGGATATATTTAGGAGGGGATAAAATGGTAGAAGATCGGAACTATCTAAAGGAGAATCCATATGTGAATTATCGACGCATTGGAGCGAATATAGCGTACTTTTCGCCTGATGGACATGAAGTCTCGGTGATTCGACGCTGCCGGCTGGCACGTATTCTGGCAAAGTGGCAATATCTGCAGTA
>CAZVTE010000052.1:0-7383 GCA_964629705.1 uncultured Candidatus Saccharibacteria bacterium
ACAAAGAAGTCCAGCGCGACCTTGACATTATGCCATATAAGATTGTCAAAAAAGGTAATGGCGTTGCTGTTGAGATGGACGGCAAAGAATATACGCCAGAAGAAGTTTCAGCCATGGTGCTTTCCAAGATTAAAGCTGATGCTGAAGCTTTTCTAGGAGAGCCAGTTACTGAGGCTATTATTACCGTACCAGCTTATTTTGACGATTCACAGCGCCAGGCTACTAAAGACGCCGGCAAGATTGCTGGTCTTGAGGTTAAGCGTATTATCAACGAACCAACTGCAGCAGCTCTTGCTTACGGTCTAGAGAATAAGAAAGACGAGAAGATTGCTGTCTTCGACCTTGGTGGTGGTACTTTTGATGTTTCGATTCTCGAGCTCGGCGATGGTGTCTTCGAGGTGAAATCTACTAATGGTGATACTCACCTTGGTGGTGAAGATTTCGATAACATTATTGTTAATTTCTTGCTTGATGAATTTAAGAAAGAAAGTGGTATTGATATTAAGGATGACGCTGCTGCCATGCAACGCATCAAGGATGAGGCAGAAAAAGCCAAGAAGGAGCTTTCTAGCACCGCCTCTGTAGAGATTAACTTACCGTTCTTAACCGCGGATGCCGACGGTCCAAAACACTTTGAATACACTTTGACTCGTGCCAAGATGGAAGAGTTGGTCAAACCGTTACTCAATCGTCTTGCTGAGCCAGTCGAGAAGGCTCTGAAAGATGCTAAGCTCACCGCTAAGGATATTGACGAAGTGGTGATGGTTGGTGGTATGACTCGCATGCCAGCTGTGGTTGAAGAAGTTAAGAAGATTTTCGGCAAAGACCCAATGCAGGGTGTTAACCCAGACGAAGTTGTGGCTGTCGGAGCCTCAATTCAAGGTGGTGTCTTGCAGGGTGATGTAAAAGACGTCCTCTTACTTGATGTAACTCCACTTTCATTGGGTATTGAGACCATGGGCGGCGTTTCTACGAAACTTATCGAGAGAAACACTACTATCCCGGCGTCGAAGTCCGAGACTTTCTCAACCGCTGCGGATAATCAACCACAGGTAGAAATCCACGTGCTTCAAGGTGAGCGCGAGATGGCCGCCGATAATAAATCTCTTGGTAGATTCATTCTTGATGGTATTGCCCCAGCTCCACGTGGTGTTCCACAGATTGAGGTTACCTTTAATATTGACGCTAACGGTATCTTGAATGTTACCGCCAAAGACAAGGGAACTGGTAAGGAGCAGTCTATTACCATTCAAAACTCTGGCAATATGAGCAAAGAAGACATCGAGAAGGCTCAGAAAGAAGCTGAAGCTCACGCTGACGAGGACAAAAAGAAGCGCGAAGCTATTGACGCTAAAAATAAGCTCGAGACCGAGATCTACAACGCTGAGAAGATGCCAACTGAATACAAAGATAAGATTACTGACGAAGATGCTGAGAATATCAAGAAGGCTGTCGAATCCGCTAAGGAAGTCCTAAAAGACGAGAGCGCTGACAAAGAAAAATATGAAGCCGCCAGCACTGCCTTGAACGCAGTTTTGATGCCAATCGGCTCGAAGATTTATCAAGCTGGCAATACTGATGCTAATGCTTCAAACGATGATAAGTCTGGTGACGGTAACGCTTCTGGTGACGAGCCAGTCGAAGGTGAAGTTGTAGAATAAAATTCAGACACAGTTACTCACGCCAAGATAGTTAAAATAGCCTCCATTGCGGGGCTATTTTGCTGATGTTTCCAGTTTGATTTATCCAGAGTTTATTGTCGCTTCAAGTTTGTTAATCTAGTTTTGACATAACTATTAACCCTTTCGTAAGCATTTTCACCCCTGTTATTAAATAATAAATTTTACAATATACACAAATTTATCAAAAAACTATTGACATTTTAAGCAATGTGTGATACAATGGATATATAAGCTTGATAAAGCAGAAACGGTTTAATCTGTTAAACCCTATATTACAAAGTAATATAGTCAAGCGCTTACAAGCTTATTGCAACAAATTAAAAGTTTACTGCTAACTTCCATATTTTACGAAATATTTATTTTTTCCTGTCTAGGAATGATTGTGGTTGATGGCCGGTGCTTAGGCTATGCTTCGGGGTGGCTTAAGTGCTGGTCGTCAGCAAAAAACAGAAATTTCAAATAATAGGAGGAATAAATTATGGACAAGATCTTTATCGTAAATAGCTTTAGCGGAGAACGTTGCCCGATGTGCTCCATCGTGGGCGCATACATCGACGAGGCAACAGCGGCAGCGTGCGCTGCCACCGACAGGAGGTATTATGTCGAAGCAATACCTTTCTACGGAAAGGTAATGCGCGGAGACAAAATCTACGTTGTGGAGGAATATAGTCACGAACGTACTCCGGACTTGGAATACACGGAGGCATATTCCGACGAAAGCGAGGTGATAGCCGCCACCAAGACCCGTCCAATAACCTTGGACAGCATCAGCTATTGTACAATCAATTTAGAGTAGAAAGGAGGGTAGTAGTAAAGGAGCACATTAGCACATTAACACATTAATCAAGCATCTTATATCAAGGGGGAGCATTATGGGATTATTAGGAAGATACAATGTAAAAACCGTAGCCGCCAAGGATGGCGCTGTGAACGAGGAAGGCTTTATGGCAGGCTTAAGTCTCTTCGGGGATATTATGAACGCCGTATTCGCAGCCTAATTCCAATCCATATGAGAAAGGGGGTATATGAGAAAGGGGGTGTAGCTTGGTTATGTTGAAGACTCCGGTTCTGCCGGAGTCTTTTCTTGCTATTTTAGACAAAGTTGGGCTTCTCCTCTTGACATAGACAAAAACTATGCTACAATAAAGAAAACGGTGAGCCAGAACTCAAGTACTTTTATATCAAAGATTCTTGGAGCTTGCTTAAAAAGAAAGGAACTCGCCCCGCGCGAGCATGGTGACGATATGAATAATCAGAGCAATAACCGTAAATTTTTCGATGCAATTCAGGTACATCCAATTACACTCCGCGCTTTGTCAAAGTATCGCAGCAAAAACAACGATTTGCTTTTGCTGATGCCTTCAGGACGTTTTAGCGCTGAAGAAACCTTAATTCCGGCAATCTCAGCTTTGATTACGAGGAGCTCGGATATACATATTCTGCGTTCTAATCAATCAAGCGAAGATTTAGGGGTTAATTTGCCAGCGACACGTTTAGCAGTCTATGATAAAAAATCCCTCTCTTTTGGTGTGCATTGGGATAGCCGAATCTTAGTGGCGCAAAAAGACGGTAGCCAGGCCTCGATTCTCAAGCTACTCTGGCGTCAAGTTGGCGTGTCACTTTGTGATATGTTTATGCCCCAGATTGAGCAGTGTGGCTGCACTAAACGTAAAGGCTCGCTACTCCAGACGGCGAGATGTGTAGAAAGGTTGTTGATTCGTCAGCTCGTACATCCCGACTCCAGTACGCCCTATGATAATGTTTCCGTTGGGCAATTTTTAGAGTTGTTCAATCCTGCGGGCAGGGAAGTATTAGGTGATAGCTGGATTCCGGCTGTGGACGAAACCGAGGCTTTTGTGCAGGCCGCCAACGTGGTTACCGGTATTTTTCGGCGTACAGTGAGCTATGCCGTGGTTAAGGCTTGCGAGCTGGACTATTTTATTCCAGACGAATCCGATTTTGCCGAATTTTCCGCCATGGTCTTTAAAAACTAAGCTTTATAAAAAGCCGCCAGATTATTGGCGGCTTTTGCCATTTCAGCTCTATCTGTGATATAATCAAAGAAAGGGAGTTTAAAATGGAAGAATTATTTTTAGTAACTAACCCTGGATCGTCCTCACGCAAATATGCGTTGTATAGGGATGAAGACTTGGTCTGTGCGTTGCATTTCGAGAACGAAGGCCAGAAGCTAGTTTGCACTCTTAAACGTGCCGATGGCTCACGCACTAAAATTACCGAAGGTTTCAAGCGTATTGCTGATACAATTCGTTATACTCGCGATATCTTACTCAAAGAAGGCTATATTGATAAAGATACTAAGCTTGCTGCAATTTTGGCGCGTGTGGCTGCCACGGGCGAATTCTTCTCGGACGACCATATCGTAGATGACGATTGTCTGCGTCTGCTTGAAGAAGAGAAGCGTCGTGCGCCTCTCCACGTTCCAGTTATTGCTGCCGAAATTGCCGAGTGTCTCAAGACTTTTCCAGGCACACCTATGATTACTATTTCCGACTCACACTTCCATCACACTCGTGATGATGTGCATAAGTATTATGCTATCGATGTTGATTTGGCTAACCGTGCTGAGATTAAGCGTTATGGCTATCACGGTTTGTCGATGGGTGCAGTCCGTAATTATATGCGTGATAAGGATATTCTAGAGCCGCGCGTAGTGGCCTGCCACCTCGGTTCTGGAGCCTCGCTCACCGCTATTAAAGATGGTTATTCTTACGATACTACCATGGGCTACACGCCACTAGAAGGCGTAATGATGGCTACCCGCTGTGGCGACCTCGACCCAGCCGCAGCCATGGCTATCCAGCGCGAGCTTGGTTTTAATGTTGAGGCGATTGAGGAATATCTCAACCGTCAATGTGGTTTGCTAGGCGTCACTGGCAAGACTGGCGATATGCGTGAGGTGATTGAGCTTCGTGATAATGACGACCCACGCGCCATCTTGGCTTACAATATGTATATTTATCGCATCCAGCGTGCCATCGGTGAGATGGTAGCCGCTATGCACGGTGTTGATGCACTGGTCTTCACCGCTACAATTGGCGAGCGTAATTCTGAAATCCGTCAAGACATCGTCAATGGTCTCGAATATCTTGGTTTTGTGGTTGACCACAAGAAGAATAATCTTGGTCTGGAGGATAACCAGCATATCAACATTGCCGCTGAAGGCTCACGTCCAATTTATGTCATTCAGACTAATGAGACCGACGCCATGATTCGCCGCGCCAAGATTCTCCTCAAGGCTAATAAGAAAGAGCAATAGATTCTAGCATTTGTGCTATAAATTCGGACAAAGTGTTGTAATTTTTACAACACTTTTCCATGTAAACTACCTCTGTTAAGTCTGCAACTTTATTGATTTTATGTAAAAAAGTAGAAAAAAGACTTGACTTATTGAACTATGTGTGCTACAATGAATACATAAGCTTGAGGAAAGCATAAATGTAATTCTCAACGCTTATAGCAAATTTAAAGTAACTGGATTTTGATAACATACCTACTTAAACGTTCCATGGGTAGCATTAAGCTTGCCTAGATGGTCGGCTTAATGCTGCTCATGGATATGATTTATCACCTTGGGTAGTGTGCCGTACGCAAATACAGATAGAAGGGAGTGATTCTATTGATTTAATAGTTTTTCTCTTGGAAAAAGAGAAGAGAGCTTATCATACCGATTTATGCATGGCAAGCTCAAGCTAGCAGCCCAGACAGACTTGCCCTAGCGGGTAAAAGAAAGGAGAAAAATCAATGAGAATGAAGCTGCGGAAGTAGTGCCTCTTGCAGGCTGGCGTAGGTCAGCGGGCGGCACGGTAAATATGCAAAAGAGACATACGCAGAAAGGAGGAAAGTCTATGAGGTTTGCGTATACGGGCTATACACTATATTTAGATGCATTGCATCCACGTCCCGGTAAGGGTGGGTATGCTAAGATAAGAGCAAGCAACGAATGAGAATTGCCTAGCCCTGCACAAAGGGTTGCAGTAAATAATTCGATAAGCTGGTAGTATTGAGTTGAGCTCATACTCTTAGAAATGCCCGGCAGTGCAGGACTCCTAAGTCTTGAACATGGACATAGAAGAATATGAAACGCTCCTCAGTACTACAGGCGGAGAGCAGATCTTATCATTGGATCAATTAACATCCAGTTACCCACCCAACTCCCCCTAAAGGGGAGTTTTTCCTTGCGCATAATACGTTAAAATGGTATAATCATTCTTATGAATAAGAATGACCAGGTGACAGGTGCGGAGACCGCAGAGATTCTTCAGCAGGCAGAGAGTTGTGTACGACTAAGCGGAGATTTCGTGGAGTTAGGCTGTTATAAGGGTGAGACCTCGGTCTTGCTAGGGAAGCTTCTCGCTCGCTGCGGAAAACCTGTGGAAAAGATTCAGTCTAGCAGTGGAAAAAATGTGGATAAACAAGCTAGAGATGTGGATAATTTGTGTAAAACTATCGAGAAACGTCTCTGGATTTATGATTCGTTTGCTGGCTTACCACCTAAAACCGCCGAAGATACTTCTAGCGCTGGCGTAAATTTTCGAGGTGGTGAGCTTTTTGTCACCAAACGTGAGGTGATTGACAAAATTCGTCACGCTGGTCTGAAGAATGTCGTGATTAAGAAGGCTTGGTTTGAGGATTTAGCAAGCCAAGATTTGCCAAAAGAAATTGCTTTTGCCTTCTTGGACGGGGATTTCTATGGCTCTATTAAAACTAGTCTAAAGTTAGTTGTACCCTTGATGAATCCCAAAGGAGTTATTATTGTACATGATTATAATAATCCAGAGCTGCCTGGCTCTACGCGCGCAACTGACGAATTCTTGCGGCAGCATCAGGACTATAAGCTGATGGTCAAGCACACTCTGGCAATTTTGCAACGGGCGCAGCCTAGCTCGCGGCGAGAAATACCATCGTGGCTATAGCTAGGCATTGTAGGATATATTCTCGAGTTGGATATTTCTTGGATTGAATTACCTCCAACCCAACTGGCAGCGCTCGCTGACCGTGTGTAGCTCTTATCTAGCCATTTTATAATCCCTTCGTTAAGTCGCACGATACCTGCTTTTAGGTTGTAAAATGGTATCAAGAAAGTTTCTTGCTTTGTCTGAGGAGCGTAATAACTGCCATCCTTTTCCTCAAACCTAAACCCATATAGACTTAACATACTTATCCTAATCGTAAGTATTACCAAAGTAGAATAGATACTGGATGTAGTATTGCTTGAACAAAGTATATTCTAACCTTCAAACTGTGAAGTGGGTGAAGGGGTTTTCTGTATTTAATTTCTGCAGGAATCCGGACTCACGAGGAGGACTAGCGGCAAAGCCCTGTGACGACAGGCGCTTTGAACGCGGCCTGCAGAAATTATAATACAGAAAAGCTATTGCACTAGCTTCAACCAACACATATCTACTTTATTACTAATATTATTACCCTTCACCCACTTTACTTTGTACGGAGTGGGAGACTTAGCCCAGAAATCGATGGGCTTGTAGACTGGACAACTGGTGATATTAATTTCGTAAAATCCAGTACAGCCGTTTCCTTATGGTGGACTTCTTGGGTGCTATGGGGCGTAAGAATGACTACGGACGCACGCTATATGGCTGATTCTCTCCGCTGCCGAAAAATACCCTCAAACGTTCGCCGAATTGGTTTCTTGGTACATTGTCTTGCCAGATAGTAAAAA
>CAZVTE010000053.1:0-7179 GCA_964629705.1 uncultured Candidatus Saccharibacteria bacterium
CAATTACAGTATAATGGCTACCTTTTATGTTGCAAAGGTTGTGGGGTAATACGAAATATTGACTTTTTTAGTAATGTATGATACAATAGAAGTAAGAATACCAGAATTCTGATATTCAGCAGTGAGTTTTTATGTTCAAAAAGATTAGGAGGGAATTTTTATGAAAAAACCAAAAACTCAGCAACAGAAAAGAGAGCGGCAAATGACACGCCTATTGGTACTTACGGTTACCACAGCGACAGTTATTTCAAGCTGCGTCAGCAGGGAAACATCCCGAGCTACAATCGGCATCAGCACAACTCTATGGGCATTCGTTGATTTTGTCCAGCTCATGTTAAGCTATGGCTTACTTATTATCCTAAATACTATAGCCTATCTCAAGAATCCACAAGAGGATGCAATTACCAAAAACACCATTTACACTTTCGTCTTCTATATTATTGGGCTATTTGGCGGCATGGCGATGGTCGAGTTTGGCGAAAACACGTGGTTTTATCACCACGTTGTCGCAATCTACATCCTGCTTTACATTGGCGTCATTATTACAATGCTTTATCTCCTATGCCAGCACTTTAAAATCGATAAACCTGTTACTCATCTAATAAATAATATCAAGAATCATTGACACAAAATCGCTGGATAAAGATAGCACTTTTTTATAAAATCGAGGAGACTTTGCGCTCCTCTTTTTTATTTTATAACACAAAAGCGAGTCTTTACAAAAAGTCTGGTCAAAATCTAGGATTTTTGTTATAATCAAACTAAATATTGGAGGTAAAATAGCCGACAGCCACACGCAGTCTCGCGACTATTCTAAAAGGATTCTTATATGACGAAGACAAAATCAGCAAATACAAAAAGTACTAGTTCAACAAACGCTAAAAACAAACAAAAAACAATTGCTAAAACGACACCTCCAGTTACAACAAAAACCGAACTTCACCGCAAAAAGTTCAAACCAGAAATCCTTGCTCTCTGCATTGCAGGTGTAGTGCTGATAATTGCACTAGTGATTACACTCGCCTTCATCGTAGTGAGTTCAACTACATCTACAGATGCCGAAGAAGATTCCAGTAGTCTGAACCCAGAGGATAATATTGAAGATAGCGAAAATGTCGGAGGTCTCAACTATGAAGTAGCTCAAGAGTTCGACGATGGTTATGCCGTCTTGACTAAAAATGACACTCAAGACCACATTTATTATGTAATTGACGATAATTTTCAAGCCCGCTTTGCTTATGATGGTAATGCCACAGTCGCCAGCGGTTTTATTGATTACAACCGCAATGCTGAGCGCGAACATCGCATTATTAATCCAAACGGAGAAGTAGTCTATGAATACACCGACGATGGCTATACTACCGTAAAGTTGCTACCAAACGGTTACGCTATTATTGCTAAACAAGTTGATACTTATAATAGTTCCGAGGAGAAAACTGGCATTTACAACCTTAATACTAAGGCTTATGCTCTTGAACCAAATGTCAAATATAATGACAGAATTAAAGCCGCCGGCTCAAAAATGCTCGTAATCGATGATAATGGCAAAGAGGATAAATATTTTAATCTTGACATCGGTAAATTAATTGAGTTTACACCACCGAAATATTCTCTCAATTTTACTGATAATTTCGCCATGGTAGATATAAACAATGAGACTAATGAGCTAATCTATAAAGTCATAAACGGCTTAGATGGCAAAATCGCTGACATGAAAGCACCCGAAGCCATCGATTCCGGTGCACTTACTCCTAAAAACGGCATGTTTTTCAGCGACACCTGCGAACAAGGCGATAATGGTAAATTAAAATGCTATAATGCTATCTATAACCTCAAGACCGGCGAAATTATCGACCTTACCAAGCAATTTACTAGCGTAATAATCAATCAGCCAGAGTTCAACAATCATGGCTATGCTCTAGTGCATTTCAATAATCAAGGCAATCGTCCCTATTATACCGTAATCAATCAGAAAGGCGAAATGCAGTTCGACCCCGTACCGGTCAAAAATGACAACAACAACGAAACTCTAGAGTTAGTCTCAGAGAACTTAATTAACGACAACGACTATTTCCTCGTGAATAATAACGGTACTTCTGAACTAAGAGATAAGAATAATAAGATTGTCCTCAAAAATGCAAGAGAGAACGATGTCTATGAAAAGCTCACCAAAAATGCCATTATTGTCCGGCGCACTACCTTAGAGCAACCAGACGAAATGCTTTACGTTGATTTTAATGGCAATGACATTAAAATCACCATTCCCGGCAATTTACCTATTTACAAATAATCATAAGCGTGATATATAATAAGTATGACTAGTTTACGAACCAAAATCTTTGGAGGTACAATTACGGCCACGGTAATAATTTCACTGGCCTGTATCACAATTTGGCAAGCTCAAAATGCTGATGCTTATCCAGCTGGCTGCGTCACTCAAGCTTGTCGTGATGCCGCTGACCGCGCCGAAGCTTCCGAACGCAATTCCAGTGAAGCTAGCGCTACTGCCGTTACTTTAGAGGGGGAAGTACAAAGATTAAATAACGAGATTGCCGAACTCGAAGCCGAAATCACCTCTAATCAAGCTATCGCCGACGACCTAAGTATCAAAATCCAGGAAAATGAACTGAAGTTGGAATTGCAACAAACTGCGCTCGCCAAGCTACTAGTTAATATGCATTTTGAAGACGAGCCCGAAACTATTGTCTTACTTGCTGGTAGTAGCTCACTTAGTGATTTCACCGAAAAACAATCGCGTCAAGACACTGCCAAAAGCCAAATCACCGCCTCCGCCGAAGCCGTCAAAAACTTGAAACAAGAACTAGAAAACCAAAAAATTAGCGTAGAAGCTTTAATTGCCAACGCCGAAGCCAGCCGTCAACAAGTCGCCATCAAACGCAATGAACAGAGTGAACTAATTGCGAAATATCAAAATGATGCCGAAGCTTTCGCACGTGACGCCGCTGCCGCTCGCGAAACTATGCAACAAGAAATCGCCGCAGAAATTGCCAGATATAACAGTGGCGGTGTTGCCGGAGATGGTTTTAATACCTATCCCTATCAAGACATCTGCCCAGATTACACCTATGGCGCAATCTATAACGGCGATGGAGCCTATGGTGGCTATAAATGTCAATGTACTAGCTATGCTGGCTGGAAAGCCTATGAAGCTTATGGCGTCGTCATCACCTCTTGGGGCGACGCGAGATATTGGACCGGCTCAAACGGCGTCAGCCGCGCCGCAAGAGGCAGAGATGGTAATATGCACGCTTGGCGCGTCGATTATACACCAGCACCGCATACCGTTGCCGTCAGTACATCTGGAGCCTATGGACACGTGATGTGGGTCGAAAGTGTCAATGCTAATGGTACAATCAACCTAACCGAATACAATAATACTATGTCCGCCGCCAGCCACCGTGAAGGTGACTTTGGCGCACGCTACAATGTCGATCCGAGTGCCTACGTTTATATTCACTTCGACCAACCGTTGTATTAGTGGTTGGGATTACGAGAATCTGTTGTAATTTCTACAACAGTCAAGAATATGTTGTGATTTTTACAACAATTACTGATATAACAGAGGAGGATTAGGCAAAACGAAGTGTTGTAAATTTTACAATATTGTATTTTTTACAACATTTTTTAAGAATTATCCATTGAAAACTGAACTCAAGAATATCCTAAAAACCAAAACTTAAATTTTCTTTAAAAACTAGTACATCTGGAGTTTTCAAAACCGCCCCTTTGTGCTAAAATTAGAGTATGGAAGAAAATTCGGAGGAAAAAAAGGTTAGCCTTGGCGGCGCAATTATCACCTGCGTAATTACTCTCATTATTGGCGTTTTTGTCGGCATCAATTGGGATAGTTTTTCTGGTAATATTCTGCCTTATCTCGGGTTTCGCAGTACCACCCCAGCAACCAACAATTGGACTGCCCTCGATGAGGTCTATAATGAGCTCAGGCTGAATTATGATGGCGAAGTTAGCCAAGATGTCATTATTGAAGGCGCCAAAAAAGGCCTCGTTGAGGCGATTGGTGATGCCTACACAGTTTATATGACCCCAGAAGAATCCACTGATTATCAAGCCAGCCTACACGGAGATGTCGGTAGTGGCATCGGTGTCGAAATCGGTCTTCGAGATGGTTACGTCCGGGTTCTTCGGACGCTCCCAGATAATCCGGCTAAAAAAGCTGGTATCTTAGCTGGAGATATTATTTATAAAATCGATGACGAAGAGGTTTATGCCGAGAGCACAGATATAATCTCCCAAAAGCTCCACGGCACCAAGGGAAGCAAGGTTAAAGTCACCGTGGTGCGTGATGGCGAAGAGAAAAGTTTCGACCTCACTAGAGAAGTCATCAATAATGTCTCTGCCTACGCTGAGTATGCTGGCGACACTGCTATTATCAAAGTCAATCGCTTCGATACTGACACCGGCAAGCTAGTACAAGACATTGTAGCCAGCAAAGAATTCAAAGATAAAAATATTAAAAAAGTTATTCTCGATCTTCGCAGTAACGGTGGTGGTTACGTCTCTGCCGCAGTAGACTTATTATCCTTATGGATTGATGGCGACCCAGTCTTAATCCAAAAAACTAAAGATACAATCAGTAGTACTGACAACGCTAACCGCGGCCAAGCAACGCTCAAGGACATGCCAACTATCGTCTTAGTCAATGGTAGCACCGCTTCTGCTTCAGAAATCGTAGCTGGCGCGCTCAAAGATTACGAAAAAGCTACCATCATGGGAGAAAAAACCTATGGCAAAGGCGTTGTGCAAACTCTTCTCACCTTGAGTGGTGGCTCTACGCTCAAAGTTACTACTGCCCACTGGTACACACCAAAGGGTACTAGTATTAATCTCGAAGGTATTAAACCAGATATAGAAATTGAAATGACCTACGACGACATCAATGCTAATAAAGATCCACAGCTTGACGCCGCCAAAAAATTAAAACTAGAAAAATAGCAAAAGGTATGCTACAATAGAATTATGATAAAAGTTTATACTACACCAACCTGCGTATATTGTCATGCACTCTTAGAGTGGCTTGATAAAGAAGGTATCCGATATGAAGAAATCGACGCTTCTACGATGCCAAATGTTAAAGCAGTGCCGGTGACTATAATTGGTGACGAAACAATCGTGGGCTTTGATCGTCGTGGAGTCCAGGAAGCCCTCAAAAATGTTGACAACCGCGCCGCTTAGTATTGACGAAATCTTAGTAGACAACAAATATGGAGTAGCTGCCATCATGAGCCCGAGAAGAATTATCAGAAAACCGGAAGTCGCAGAGTCTACTGGCCTATTGACAGATAACGAACAAGAATTTGATAAAACCCAGTTTATTATACCAAAAAGTCCTACAGAAGCTAGTGCGGCTGAATCTGCTGCGCAAAAAATTTTCACTGCCCAAATCGACAAATCGCCAGAAGTATTTTATACTATTCCTATCCAATACAAACAGTATAATCATTGGGGTAAAAATTTTCGAGCAAATAGTCATGTTAAAAGAGTTATTGACGATGCCGCCAAAAATGCCTTAGAAAAAATTGAGAAACGAAGCGAGCCTATTACAAAGTCGCAAGAGAATAACCCAAGAGAAAGACACAGTATTGCCGAAGCAATCGAACTGGCCGCTGAGGAGACCACTCGCACCATCGAAAACATAGTTTTTTCTTGCAAAAAAGCACCAATTATCCTAATTCATGGTTTTCGAGGTGCACCACTGGGACTAAAATCGATTCAAAACGAACTCAAGAAGGCCAACTACAAAGTCTACTGTCCAGAAATTCCACCTTTCGCTGGTGCTAAAATGGAAAGCTACACCCCTAGAGGCTATGCTAACTATTTGGCAAATTTTATCACCGAGAATCAAATCTCCAAACCAATTCTGGTAGGGCATTCCATGGGCTCGATTGTGGCTGCCGCCACCGCTATGCACTGTCCAGAAATAATTAATGAACAACTAATCTTAATGTCCCCTATTTCTACTAAAACTCCGCGAGCGGTTGCAACAATTTCACCCCTGCAAAATTATCTACCAAATAAATTCATTAGTTACGCTACCACAAAATTCCTCGCTGTCAATGAAGATAAAGAGACTTTCAAGCAAACTATTGACATTACCAATCAGTGCAGTCTAAATCAACCGCCAAGCCACGCTGAACTCACTTACGCCACTAAATTTTCAACTAATTACGCTGTCAGCGACTTCATTTTTAAGAAACAGACGCTTTTGCTTGCTGGTGAAAAAGACCGCTTAATCCGCGCTAGCGACACCGCTAAACTAGCCGAGCGAATTGGCGCTCAAACCTATTTCTTACCCGGTACGGGACATTTACATAACTACGAGAAGCCAGCTGAGACCGCACAGGCAATTCTGCAATTTCTAGAGCATTAAAGCTCTTGTTATCGTATATGTTTTATGATAAACTAGACAAGTTGTGCATTTGTTTTTGCACAAATAAAAATCTAGGGGGTGATTAAGGTGAAACTGAGACAAAAGATTACGCAAAAGCTATCCGCTCTGCATGGCAAGCTCGTTTTGAAGCTCTACCGCGCACGCTGGACACAGGAAAGGCGCTGGGTATACTTCAAAGAAGCACATATAAGTAATCGTACGGAGACACCGCGTCTCAAGCCTTAGTTCTTTTGAGCTCAACCACAGTCGTCATATGGTCGCTCTAAGGCGTGTCTTTTTAGGCACGCCATTTCTTCTAGGCAGTGGAGAGGAGCAGTCTCGAGTCGTCCGCAAGAATATCCTGAAAAATTACTTTCCGCACTACCTAAATAGGCATAGGCATGAGAAATTCGATCAGTCTCTGCAGTATTAGAATACTCATAGATAGATGCACCAGAATACCATAGCATATTACGATAAACTGGCATGCTTCCACTCCGCACAAAGTAAAGTGGGTGAGAGGCAATATTCTTCACTTCTTAACCTAACACCTTAAAACAATTAAACTCCAGTATCTCACAGTAAAAAACGACTAAATAACAAAAACTACAGATCTAAAGCCATCCAAAACACATACATTTCACTAAAACCAAGCAGTCTACTTAATAGTATTTTTAGTCTAGGCAAAATGCAGAATCTGTGCTAAAATAACAGTATTGGTCTCGTCGTCTAGTGGTCCAGGACGCCTGGTTCTCATCCAGGAAATCGCG
>CAZVTE010000054.1:0-6915 GCA_964629705.1 uncultured Candidatus Saccharibacteria bacterium
TTGTTTTATGCATATACTCTACACTCTTTCTTTTATATTTTTATTTTGAATTCGCACACGCTCTAACCGTCTCGCAGGATGCTGCTCGCAATCAGCATCACGGTATTCTCAAATTTTAGTTTAGACTAAAACTCGAGACTTGCGCTCTTTGCGCTTTCTGATTATGATTATAATCCAGATAATTATTACTGTCAATAGCAAAATTAATAAAACTATCATAAAAACTGGCATAATCATTACTACGCGCGTCTCTTCTTTAATAACGTTGGCAGCAGTAATCTTCCAAGTCACTGTAAAAACGCCTATGAAAGGAGTATTCTCCCAGTTAACATTGGCATGATATTCAGTTCCTGGGAAAGTAGCAATCGAGCCGCTATCCTCCTTCAGAACCTTACCAAAGACAGTCTTAGCAGTATAGTCGTAGTAAGCATTGAAATCAGTATTACCAGTATTCTTAATAGTAGCCTTAGCGGTTAAGGCACCACCGAAAGTAAACTTGGTAAAATCATAATCGGTAACTTCAGAAGTTTGAAAGGTATCGCCAATTGAACGTCCATAGATGACCATACCGGCTCGGGAAACGGTTTGCACGCCGCTAGATTCATTTGAACCTCCATTTATAGTTTGAGCCCAAATCACCGCGTATTGTGCACCGCCAGGTACATCGTCTGGTACAGTGATTTTGTAGGGAATCGTTTTAGCCTCGCCGGGCTTAATGCTATAGGTAAGCTCTTTGACGTATTCCCCTTTATCATTTTTAAAGGTAATCCAGCGCGAAATTTGAGTGTAAGTAGTAGATCCTTCCTCGGAAAAATCTAGATCGTAGTTCTCACCAGTCACAGCATATGGAGATGCATATACTTTATATTGGAAGGGTTCAGTACCAATATTTTTCACTTCTACGGTATAATCATCGCCTTCCAATACCTGTCCACCCATCAGGGTAGCAGTTTTAGATACTGGCGAAATTTGCAGCCAAACAGGCGGAGTTTCGCCTTCAGTTTCTCCCTCAGCATACGTTGGCAGCGTGGGTGCTACTGCACCCACCAGACTTACTACCAACGCGGCTAAACTAGTAAAAAGTTTTTGTCGCAGTTTCATTTGTCTCCTCTTTTACTTCTTTTAATTAACAGGCTATTGTTCTTTCTTACGGTTTCGGATACGCATCACAATCCAGAAGATAATCATAAAGATAATCAAAAGTATAATGAATAAGAACCAGATTGGGCACAAGAATACGGTTTTTTCAACTACAGATTCTTCGTCAAAAATCTTGACAGTTTGCTTAACTTTGAAAATACCTAGCTGTGGTGCGCCATCCCAAGATACGGAATTATAGCGTCGTGTCTCTGGCAAAATTGTCCTAGAATCTGGATCTTCTTCGTTAGTAAACACTTCCTCATCTGAAAAAAGTGGATAAATCTGCACTTTGTAAGTTGCTTGGGTATCAATGTTACCAGTATTCTCTACGATTGAGGTTGCGGTAATTGGCGGGTTGAATAGAAAACTTGGCACTTTGTTTTCAATAATTTTACCAGTTTCACGAGTTTCACCGTCAATGTGACTGTAGACGAGCATACCAACACGTTGCACTGCCTTAATCGCAGCACCCTCGGTTTTTGCGCTTTCGTCGGAATCATCAGTCTCTAGCTGCGCCAGCAGCACTGCATACTGACCACCCGCAGCAACATCATTCGGCACATCGATAGTGTATTTGATTTCCTTGTAGGAATTCGGCTCAACCGAACCGCTTTCTTCGGAGAATTTCACCCATGAAGCTAACTTAGTGAAGCTAGTCTCAGTGTCATAATCTGGAGAATAATCTTCGTCTGTAACACTATATGGCGATGCGCTTACTTTAAAATTAAAAGCCTTACTACCAGTATTCTGTACTTGAAAAGTACCCTCGTACTTCTCACCCGGCTTCAAATCAATTGTTTGTGTGGTTGGCGAAATCTGCAAGCGATATTCCGGAACACCATCAGCATAAACGGCGTTCGTTGGACTGCCCACAAACGTGGCAAGTGCTACAAGTAACGCTAATATTCCTCCCCCAAAAAAATTTCTTATCTTGTGAGTAACTCTCATTTACCTCCTTGTATTTTTTCTATTATATATCAAGAGAGGCGTTTTTACAATACAGAATTTTGGCAAAATCTCGACCAGCCAAAACCAGCCCCGAAGAGCTGGTTTCATATTCGAAAAATCTAGATTCTATGCAGAGCCGTTGCCTTGACAATAGACACCATTCCCTTCTAGGCGATAGGTGACCGCATATTCCCTTACACCGCCAGATACGACATTTTCACCATCACACTTGGCTTTTGGATAGACATAAATTATGTTATCATAGGTCGGCAATGAATATTCGGAGAAATTTTTCACCTGCAACCCATAGGCCCTACCATCTGGACCAATAAACCTATTCTTGCCAGCCTGTGCATCCTCGGCAGAGTTAAGATAATTGGCGACCAAACATTTTGCTGGAGTAGTAGCATTATTAGTACACTTGTCAAGCGGTGCCGTACCGTCATCACCAGTATCCTTAGAATCAACCTTATCTCCTGAAGCGGCTGGAATCCTACCGTTGTTATTAGTCTGGAAAGAAGTAATCGCTTCTGTCACTCTCGCCAGATCATTCCTTCTCTGTGTATCTCTCTGGGCGCGTTGCAATTGCGGCAAAGCAATGAAGACCATCAAGAAAATCAAACCAGCAATCGCTAGCACAAGCACAACTTCGATAATGGTGAAGCCTGGTTTTTCTGACTCATTTGTCTTTTTTCTATTAGTTGTATTGTTATTTCGGCGAGCAGTACTGCGAGTGCCAGAGTTTCTAGCGCTCATGCTTGCACCCGACATCTTCGCGGTCGTAGTTGCGCGCTTTTTAGCTGTGGTTTTTTTAGTCGTATTTGCCACTTTTTATTTTCCTTTCTTTAGCCCTGAATTCTTATAGACTATTATCTACTTTCTATTATAGGCTTAAGTTTTTTATTGTCAACAAGTTTACATAAAAATAATTTAATGTTTTCCACGAAATTTGTTTTTCACAGAATTCGACGCGTTTTGAAACACTTTAATACAAACAAACTGCTCCGCACCTAGAAAAACTGTTGAGACTGTGGTACAATTAGGTGGTAAGGATATTTTTTACAGTTTGCACCCGTAGCTCAGCGGATTAGAGCACTTGTCTTCGGAACAAGGGGTCGTAGGTTCGAATCCTATCGGGTGTACCATATTGAAAGATAAAACCATTTATGGTTTTGTGTTTCATTATCAATAGTACTTATCTAGATGGGATTGAGTCAAGAATAGTTCGAAAAGACAAGTTTTCGAGTAAAAGGAAAATTTATTTTCTTTTTTGAGGAAACGCAGGCTTTTATGGTTTTATATCATAAAACCATAATCCTATCGGGTGTACCATAGAAAACAGCACATCTTCAGATGGGATGTTTTCTATTAACAATACGCTCGGATGCGAACCGTAGGTTCGTTACGCACGAGTAGTCCGTAGCTCGAGAAAATGCTTGTATTTTCTTAGAGCGCTATGAGTGCGGTCAAGGATTTTCTAAAGGAAAATCCGAATCCTATCAGGTGTACCATAAAAAGCGCATTTGTACCCGTAGCTCAGTGGATAGAGCACCAGTTTCCGGAACTGGGTGTCACAGGTTCGATTCCTGTCGGGTATACCAACGCCTGAGAAAATCTTCTTGGATTTTGTCGGACGTTATTTTTGTGACTGGAAAAATCATTAAAAACTGGTCCTAGATAGAGATTTTCCGACAGAATGAGAACCGGAGGTTCGGAACGTAGGAGTAGTCGTAGCTCGAGAAAATGTTTATATTTTCTTGGAGCGCTATGAGTGCGGTCAAAGTTTTTCTAAAGGAAAATCCGTATCCTATCGGGTGTACCATAGAAAGCGGCTCATCTTTTGACGGGCTGTTTTCTATGGTATTTTCATACTTTTATCAAACACATGATTTTCACTATGCTCTTTGCCGATATTGGTTTCGCGACAATCGCGCATGCAAAGGTTAAGCCAAGGATGTTTTTCTGTTAACGATAGAAGAATTACACATAAGCTTCCTAATTTTACAAGTTGATAGATACTTGTTTGTCCTTAAATAGAGCATAGAGGATTTGGTATGAAAATGCATGACGTTTTTTGCGAGAATCATTCCTCTAAGCGGCGTTTCTTCGCCGTTAATTGGTAGCTTATATCAATTAAGCTTACTAACTTTTCCGGCTTCACTGAGCCGTTCAGCAAAACCGTTATCCAATGTTGTTTATTCATATGATAAGCTGGCAGAATTCCGGGAAGTCGAACCAGCTCCTCTATCATATCCGGATCACATTTCAAGTTAATTATGTCCACCGCCCCCTCTTTATCAATATGCAGAACAGAGAACTTCACTTTCGTAATGAGTGCAAACCATTTACGGTTATCCGCATGTCGAAAAACTGTATACTCCGGAGAGTCTTCCCAAGGATAATCTTGAATAATCCCACCAAAGTTCTCATGAATTAATTTCTCGATTTCGGAGCGATACATAAACTTCTCTTCATTCCATAGCTAATCATTCAACTGAGTATAACTCTTTTTTATTTTTAATACAATAGCATTACGTAAACTAGAACGATGCTAAGTAGTAGTCTAAGAGAACGACTTTTCTCAACACCATCAACCAAATTCCCCACCCTCTTTCGAGGATGGGGAGTGATTACTAGAATGATAGATAAATCTAGATTAGTTCTTTACAGTAGCAGTCAAGGTAACTTGGCCAGTATAGACGCCAGCATCCTGGTTTGGAGCAGCAGCAACACCGTAAGTCAATTCGAAGGTATCGCCGTCAGCTTCACTCTTGGTGCTGGATTGAGCAATCATAGTGGAAGTAGCTGGGACGGCAGCATACTTAGCATTGTAGGTTGAAATTGGGGTGACGTTAGTAGAATAGCTAGAAATTTGGAAGCCCCAAGCGGATGTACCACCATCAGCGATATTTGCTGTTGGAACGCCAGTTGCGATCTTGTTTGCACCGCTGACTAAATCAGTAACAGGTGTACCGGTTCCGCTACCAACCATGTTTACAGTATAACCACTACCATTATTGGTTTCAATAGTATAGGTTACAGCATCGCTAGCAATAGCACCACCAGGAACGACAGTTCCAAGGTCCGCCTCGGTTTTATCAGCTGTAATAGAAATGTTCCCTTCGACAGTTGCCTTGATTGCAGTATTAGTAGTTGCGCTTGTATCAGCATATGAGCTCAATGGCAATGCAGCGACACCAAGACCAGCGACTACGCCTAGAGTTGCAATAGCAGTTGTTAATTTAGACATAATGTTTATTCTCCTTCCATTTTGTCTTTATTTTTATTATTTATATTTATATATGTATGACCTTTGTGATTATTATTATACACGAGCAGCACGGGCAAGTCAACGAGTTTTAGCAAAATTTTTGGATAAGTTTTCCACAGTTTTATATCTATTAGAACTGACTTTCCAGAGTAAAATTTTGTTAAAATTACAGACACAGGTATGCGGACTTTTCTACGACCTAGCAAGACCACACATAACTTATTATCATTACTTTAGCGTGATTCGTCTTGCCTTTGCGAGACGACTCGGCGAACCACGCCTTAGCTAGGTAAACAAATTTAAATTATTAATTAATCGGCAATAACGGTAAACTCTACTGTACCATTATAGGTGCCGGCGGCTTGATCTGGCTTAACGGAAACTGGGAAATTAATCGTGGTAGTATCGCCTGCGGTTGAGCCGGTGTAACTCTTAATCTTGGTAGCAGTAGCGGGAATATTATTAACAGTAGTACCACCATTCAAAGAGTAGCCCCAAGCCGAATTGCCTTTAGCTGGAGTGCCAGTCGGGATGGTTGCACCGCTGCCGTCAGTATTAGTAAGGTTAGTATTGCCACCTTTACCAGCAATCGTGAGGCTGTAGCCACCAACGTTGGTTGTTACACTCACAACGGCCGCCATACCACTATTAACATCTCCACCGGCTGGTACAGACGCACTAACAATAGTTTTATCAACGGCGATTGACACTGCAGTGCCGACACTTACGGAAACAGCGGTTTCGGTAGTATTAGCAGCGTAAGCACCGAGTGGTAGCATTGATACACCTATCATAGCAACTGCACCAAGTCCTGCTAGGGCTTTTGTAGTTTTTAACATTTTATAAATCTCCTTCTCTACATTCGATTTCTCGGAACGGTAAGCCATATTTTTTGCTCGCGGTTAAGCTACCGTTCTTGATAGTGAAATCTTTTCTTCTTTTTATTTTAGCATAAGGATTAAGAGCTCACAAGTCGGAATTTTATTTTTTGCTTGTTTCCTATAAAATTCGTACTTATCCAGAACTTTAATCGCAATATTACTCAATTGATTCATGAAGACACGTCATCCGAAATGCGGCGTCTCCCTTGAATTGGTAATATTTTTTAATTTATCGTACAGCTAGACACTTTAAGTTGAGAGCTTATCATTTATAACTGCACGACATGCCTAAAACTGTTTCCTGTGATTGATTTTCTCTCAAAGCCTGGCTCTCCACTTCCAAACTTTTGAAAATATTTCTACCAATAATTTACTTTCTGCGAAAAGTAAATATACAGAAACTAGTTTTGGTAACTAATTCGAGGCCCATCCTAACAAATTTAGTATTCTCGAACTAGATTTGGGTTTATTTTTTTGATTTTGTTGTATTTTTCAGCCTTACAGTATCACTACGCCATCGTCAACGATTCTTGCCGACTACTTTTCTGGCCAAGGAACTTGCGCTGGAAGTAGAAATTATTGTAATTACTGATTGTTTTGTTATTTTTATATGTTTTTATATTTATATTTATTTTATTACCTTCTATCTTGTTTTCCTTTTTGTGTTTACTTTAT
>CAZVTE010000055.1:0-6893 GCA_964629705.1 uncultured Candidatus Saccharibacteria bacterium
CTATTAGTTGTCTATGGAAACATAGACACAAGTCGAACAAAAGTTCGACTTGTAACATCGAGCTAAAGCTCTCATATTCGTCTGATTCCTCTTTAGGTGAGCGGTCGATAAATTTTAATAAAATAGAATCTTCACCAGAAGATAAAGACGAACATAAATCTAGCCATGATTCTAAAGAGAACCATGGCTAGATAACTAACAAATATATCCCTAGTTTAACACTCTTTTTATTAGAAGTCTAGAGCTTTTCGCCGAGAAAGTGAGCCCTCGAGAATAAAAATGCCAAAAAGTTACGCTATTTATTAAACCTTTCGCCTAGGGAGTCGTGCTAGCTATTTTTTCTTTGATGTGCTATAATTATAGTATCTATAAGCTTGTGGTGCGGACAAATTTTAGGGTACTTTGAAAATTTGGCTGCAATCACAGTAATCCAACTGTTACAATAGATTCCATAAGGAGGGGTAAGATGAATCAAACCACAGAAAAAGCAGGGTATCTTTATGATGTTTATACGACAACCTTAGGTGAGCCGATTGCTTTTTTGGCGAAAGCCGACAATTACGATGGTGAGCAGGTAGCAGCAGATCAACAAGCTTTAATCGAGCAGGGATTCAAAGCTAACGGCGCGCTTTTTACGCCAAGATACCCTATCGATCTGGGCACTCTAAAGTTTTTGTTGCAATCAACTCCACTCGGAGCGATACTAATTAAGCAGTGCACAGTTACGGAGATTGGTCGTCACTATGCTAACCTGATTTATTTGTGCCAGAGAGCAGCTCTGAAGCTACGTGAAAATATTGGCAAGCTTTCAGCGCCGGCTGTTGAAGCAATATCTGCAAACTTAAATGAACAAGATCAAGCCATATTTAACGGTTTTATTGCGCCTTATTGTCATCACGAAACCAGATGCGAGAAATTTAGCCCAGAAAAAGCAATGGCCTACGAGGCTTCAGTGATTCACGAGATTGTTCTTGGGCAAATTATTCTGCAGAACGATGATGGAAAATATAATATATCACCTTGTTGGTTGGCGTGTTTGTCTTGCAATGGCAAGAAACGGATTCAGCCATTATTGCCAGAATATTTAGGAAAAGCTTCTGCACCGGCTTTGGCGGTTGAGGAATTTCCTAACGGAATTGATCGTTATGACTTCAGAGCTTTACCGTGGAAATACTTTAATGAATTGCTCTATCATTTTCATGAGCACTATAAGTATTCGAAGACACCTGACATAGCTTATATCACATATTGCATAAAGTCTTCTAGTATAAGTTATGCTCATGAGGACTGGCAGTATGCACTGCGTAGTACCTGGCGGGCTGGCTCTGCCATAGTCAGACATCCATTTGAAGAAGATGGTAAAACGGCAATTCTACTAAATAACCATTACAATGAACGCAAGTTAATCTTCTTCTATTTGCAAGATTTGAAAATAAGTGAACATTTTCTGCTTGACAACGCCAAACGTGCAGATGACTACTTACAGAAATTTGTTGATGAAGATTTTGGTTACTACGAGGATAATCTTGAGCAGGTATATGAATTTCATGCTCAAGATTATCGCAGCGATGAAATCCAACTTTGCCCAACTGTAACACTGGGCAAAACTAACTCTGGCTCGATGCTGTCGTTACACACAGATTTCTGGTCGCCAAACTGGAAATTGATTGACGGCGGGTTAGTTGCCAAGGTTGGCCCGCTCCGCGTTAAACACACAAAAATAGGCGAGACTATCGAATTTATCAAATAACTAAGAGTTAAGATTGCAGCCATTTTTACCACAAAACGCCCCAGAGTAATTCCGGGGCGGTTTTATTTGTCTTCCAAACCTTCTAACCCTGGCATTGGCTTGCCCGTAAGTAGCGCTAGCGCAGCACCCCCGCCAGTAGAAATAAGGCTAAAATGTAAATTCTTATCTTCTTCACACAGATTTTCAACAAAACCAGAAGTGTCACCACCACAAATTACTGAAGTAATCTCTGGATGCTCGCCTAGTAACTTGGCCAAGATTACCGATGAGGTTGCGTAGGTCAGGTCTTCTACCTTTCCTAAAACTCCGCTCCAGAGCACCGTGCCGGCATTGAGGCAAGTTTCGGCAATTTTACTCATTGCAACTGAGCCCACGTCTAGCTTATTTCCAGCTTCGTCCTCATCAAAATCTTCGGCTACGTAAATTTTAGGATTATCACTCTTATAGCCATCAGCCGCAATTTTACCACCAACGATAATCTTGTCGGCTGTATTTAGAAAAGCATCAATCATTGGTTGCTTGTCTTCCACCTTAACTCCGCCAATCACCACTACGAGCGGTCGCTTGGGATTCGTAAGCACCTTCTGCAACTCCGTCACCTCCTTTTCAACCAAAAGCCCAGCTACGGACGGCAAAAGCTGCGTGATAGCTACAGTTGAAGCGTTGGCGCGATGCGTGACTGCGAAACCATCTTGCACAAACAAGCTCGCGTGCGTAGCCTCAATAATATCACGCGCAAAATCCAGACTATTCTCTTTTTCCCCAGCGAAGAAACGCAAATTCTCGAGGAGCAGGATACCACCCTCTGGCAATTCCTCTACTGCGTGCTCCACCTCTGCACCGGTAACATCGTCAACAAAATTTACCACTGTTCCAGGCAACAAACCTGCAAGCTCCTCGGCAACTTTTTGCAAGGATAGAGCTTCTTCCCTGTCTTTCGGACGACCGAGATGGGAAATCAAAATAATTTTACTGGCTTTATGCTCAAGCAGATACTTAATTGTCGGCAAGCTAGCTTTAACCCGCAAATCGCTAGTAATCCCCCCGTCCTGCATCGGCACGTTATAATCTGTACGTATCAAAACGACCGCGTCTTTTACATTAATATCACGAACTGTCTTCTTCTTGAACATAAGCCTCCTGTATTACTCTTATTGTAGCACAACCAAGCCGAGTTTTCTAGACCAAAATAGCCCGCGTCTTAACTTTAAGTTTCCACGCAGGCTACAACCAGTTTTGTCTTATTTTTACAGTTTACGCCCATCTAGCTCAGCTAGAATCTGGTCAGCAAAGATACCGGCGTTAATCATATCAAAAGTCAGCCGACTATCTATTTGATTATACGCAAGAAACTTTTCGCTGACATACTGACGGCACGGTAAATTCGGCTGGTTCAAGTCTAATGCCTTGAGCCGACGCCCCAACCTCAGCACCGCTTCCTGCAAAACATATTTGAGACCGTCTGGCATCACTAAATGATAGTAAATACTTTGCGAGTCTTCGTAAAGTATTTGGTCGGTGCCGACCAACGCATTAAGATTATCTATTCCGCCACAAACCTTTCGAACACTGGCAGTATCAAATAATCCAGCAAGCGATTCTATCTCCTCTGCCTGAAGACGTTTATGAGTATACCTAACCGTGTCTTGGAGCAATTCTATAATTTCTGGCTCCAAGGCTATGTCTGGCACAACTGAGTGCTCAGCATATTTATACCGCTGACGCAAAATCTCGCGTGCGCCGATGAGCTCATTTAGCTCCACTACGCTCACACCCTGTTCGACATAATAGCGAAAACTTGGTAAATCGGAGCTGGAATCAAATTGATGCTCAAGTAGCGGCATCCCTATTTCGCGAACCATGGTCTGCATTTTAGTGCGAGTTGCATCATTCAGATAGCCCTCGGCATTCGGAATTATCCCCATCTCCTGCAGAACCGTGCTGGTTCCGGCTAGCTGGTTAATCCTCCGAGAATTACCAAAACGTTGACTATATGATGTATAACTAGGTATCGTGCGATCCGCATTAATATCATTAGACTGTACTTCACGCCCCAGTTTGCGTGCTAAGCGTCGGATACCGGCAAGCAAGGACTCATCGGTGTCATACTGACGATAGATACGCGTATCTGGGTCTAGTATTAAGTCAAAATTGACCAAACTCAGTGCGGTGCGATAATTTGGAAAATAATGATAATACACCTCCAAAGTCTTTGGCTTAATGAGCTCCGCCACCTCATGTCCAGTCGGAATAGCGTTGACTCGACATGCCGCTTTAATAATAGCTTGAAGCAATTCACTCCGATAAGCTGCTTGATGTTCAGCAATTTGCGCTCGCTGTTTATTACTAAATTGATAGTTTCTTGGCATTTTGAATTCCCCCTTCACTGGTTGATAATTTACATGAGGCGACCGACCTCAAAACTAGTCTATATTTTTATTATAGCATGCTTTTGGTAAAAATGCAATAGTTTTTGCATATTTTACCCCATAATTTTAAGAAATTTGAAAAAAACTAACGATTCTTTGACAAAAGTACTTGACTTATGTTATGATATAGGTTTTAGAAGAATATTTTTTCAATTTATCTAATTTTCTACACCAAAACAGCGCTCCGCAAAGGAACGCCGTTTTAGCAATAATCTAGTATTATCAATACTTAAATATAGCGTACTTTGATAGTATCGGTACTGGTGGCCTCTTTATTGCCAGAGACAATCACAGCTAGCAGATTATCCTTACTTTCTGGCTTGAGGTAACCAGAAGCCTTAAGTTCTTTTGCTAACTCTACGCCACAATCATTCACAGTTTCACGAACAAAAGCGATGTTACCATAAACTAGCGAAAGCTGGTTGGCAACTCGCTCGCTATCAGTGACCGCCAAAATTGGCAAATTTGGCCTCTGGGCCGCCATGGCCCGAGCTGTAGCACCGCTAGCGGTCTGGCAAACAATCACATCAGCCCCAATCTTCTCGGCCAGTCGAGCTGCCGCCTCAGAAATAGCATCATAGCTCTGGCTAATTTCCTCGCCTGGCTCCACCTCTACTGGATCGGTTTTAACCTGACTCTGAACATAAGTAATAACATCAATAATCTGCTTGATGGTTTCGACTGGGTATTTACCCATGGCAGTTTCTTCAGAGGTCATAATCACATCTGCACCTTGAATTACAGCATTAGCAACATCACTCACCTCAGCACGAGTCGGCATTGGGTTGTCTACCATTGTACTCATGGTTTGGGTAGCTACAATACAAATCTTGGCGTGTTTGCGGCACATCTTGAGCAATTTACGTTGTACAACTGGCACAATCTCAGCACCAACTTCATAGCCCATATCGCCACGTGCGACCATAATTGCATCGGTAGCCTTGACGATTTCTTCAAGATGTTGGTCATCCTCTACGGCCGCCTTAGTCTCAATCTTGGCAATAATTTTAGCCTTGGAGCCACGCTCTTCCAACATCTTGCGGAAGGTAATAATATCTTCAGCTTTTTGAATAAAAGAAATCGCTACATAGTCAAAATCTTTGTCGACGCCCCAATCAAGGTCACGGATATCCTTTTCTGGGAAAATATCACCACCAAAGTCGGTATCTGGGAGGTTCAAACCTTTATTGCTATTGACAAAACCGTCATTCTCAGCGGTCAAGCGAATAGCAGTATCAGAAACAATCTCTTGAACATGTGTGCGGATCTTGCCATCAAAGATATAAACTGGATCACCCACCTTAACTTTTTCTGCCAAGTTATATTGTACAGGCAAGGTTAAGCCACCATCGTGCTCCTCAAGAGCATGATCTAGAATAATATCATCACCCTCTTTAATTTCTAGATAATTATCCTTAATTTTGCCAAGGCGAATCTTTGGACCCTGCAAATCTTGAACAATCGCTACGTGACGATTGTATTTTTTAGCAGCTTTGCGAATCCAACCAATGAATTCGTCCATTTTTTCGTAGCTACCATGAGAAAAATTGAGACGACAGTTATCAAGACCGGCGCCAATTAACCGGTCAATTGTCTCCTCACTATCAGTAGCTGGACCAATTGTGGCCAAAGTTTTAGTACGTTTAAATAATTCACTCATTCTTTCATTTTATCATAGTTTCAAGACTTTTTTAAGAGTTTTTTGTTTTATGGTTGCTCAAACATTTCGCTTGTGGTAATATATAGTATATATGATACGTCAAGAAAAAAAACAAACATTGACACTCGAACAAATTCTTCTTCTTATAACGACGGTGGTTTGTGCGCTGGCGGTGTTATTTGCAATTGCGGTGCAAGTATGGTTTACTCCTAAACAAATTGCAGAAAGACGTTTGGATGCGCTTGCCAGAGAGTATTATAACGTTTATCTCTATCCGCAGTTTGCTAATTCAGACGAAGATTTAAAATTAGCTTTTGCTAAATACGTTGATACTGGTATGCCAGTTACATATTTGCGACAGTTATTACTCTTTAATAACGGGGCTCACAGCGATGAGTTGTCAATTTTTCAGAATGAGAAGTTTTATTGCAACACCAATTCTACAGGAGTGCGCTATTATCCGCGTATGCCATATGGCCCACAAGATTATGACGTCGAGTTTTACTATGATTGCGAAGAAAAGTAAAAAATACGCTTGATTATTACGCAGAGTTTTGTTATAATCGAGTTAGGTTATGCTGGTCTCTTAGTATAACGGTTAGTACGACGGGTTTTCATCCCGTTAATGCGAGTTCGACTCTCGCAGAGATCACCAAGATATTGCATATTTTTACATACGTTAGTATGTAAGAGTATGCAATATTTTATATCATGCGAGAAGCGAACTCACTAGAGTTCGTAGATAGTAGGAGTGTGAGTGAAAATCTGAAACTTGTTTAAGATTTTCCGAACCGACGCCCTATCGCTGAGTTTTGCGTTAGTAAAACGAAGTTTCTCGCAGAGATCACCAAGATATCACGTATTTTTGTATATGTCAATATGCAAAAATATGTGATATTTTTGGTCGCCAGTGAGAAAGCGAACTCGCTAGAGTTTGGCATGCGCAAGTTGTGTTTTAATTTTCTTCTTGTGATTTTTCGGTTTTACTGTTATAATGTTGATGTGGCGCCATCGTTCAACGGATAGGACATAGACCCTCTAAGTCTACAATGCT
>CAZVTE010000056.1:0-6872 GCA_964629705.1 uncultured Candidatus Saccharibacteria bacterium
TCTCCACCCTGCGTTCCCGTAGCCCTGGTGAGCAGCAACCCAAGCGATACCCCCTAAGCCAGTTCCAGAGCCGTTAGGGGGATTTCTTTTTGACGATTTTTTGGTTTTTCAAGGTGTTTTATGCTATAATTGACGCAGGTACATTATGTACGGATGTTTAAGGTATCTTATCTATCAATGGTAATAACTTGCTAGAGGAGAAACAGAGATAATATGTTTAACTCTGAAGAACTCCGTGGCAATCTCGTTCCATTTCGACTCGATGAGGTACCCCAGGTATGCGATTGTGATCCAGAAGGTCGTCGGTTCTGCGAAAATCGTTCCGATTTTGCAGAAAAGCCTGCGCTTCTTCGGAAAAGCAAAAATGAGAGCAAGCTCTCTTTTTTGTTTTCACTCAGAAGTTTGACTTTTCAATTCCGATATCCCTCCCTTTAAAGACTACACCGAGGTCTAGCCTTTTATGTAAGCTTAGATTATAATGTAGATATTATGCTAATGATTGGAATGTTACAGTGGTGGTATAGCGAGGGTTGGAAGTTGTTCTGGCAGAAATTCGTTGATAAATTAAGAAATGCGGCAGACTTTTTCTCAATTAGACTATTGGTACAGGAAATGTTTGCGCCTTTTCGACAAATTTCCGCAGGAGAAATAGCTTCTCCTTCCTTAGGCGCGCGTATCTCGGTATTCTTCGATAAGCTTTTATCTAGACTAATAGGCGCAGTGACGCGGTTATTCTTGCTGATTATGGGAATAATTTTGATTATTCTTGAAGCGATTATAGGAGCGGTAATTGCAATACTTTGGCCGTTGGCACCGGTTTTGATTGTCGGTTGCATAGTATTAAGTATAATGCAAGTGAGTTTTTAGATGAACGAGTTTAAGTATAACGGAATCAGAGCAAGAGAAGCACGGCTGGGCAAGATTTTTAAACCAATGATAGTACGATTCTTAATCATTCTGCTAATTTTACTGAGTGCGGGCGGATTCGGATTTCTAGTATTCTTTGAGCATAATTCCCTTGGGTGGCTGCTCCTAGCAGTGGCAATTGCCCTATTGATGTTTTATACCTGGATTAAGAACGCTGTAATCCCCGTACCAATGGGTAAAACCGAGGATATTAATGACATCCTCTCAGCTAACGTCTTGCGCTTATTAGACAGCCAACCGACACCACAAAAACTTGCTCGACAGCTATACAAAACCCGTAGTGGCAGATTCTTAGCATTAAGATTCGGTATCACTACAGACGTATTAGAATTCTTTGCGGCTGGGCTGAATAATGATATAGAGCCAGTATTTATAACTGCGCGAGAAATTTGGGAAGAGGTCAAGGGCGAAACAGTTTCCGGAGGAATGCTCGCCATCGCCATTATTAAGAATCATCCAGAGCACGAAACAATTCTCAAACGTTTGCGGCTAGATATGAGTGACCTTTATGCTGGGATTATTTGGTATAACCATCTACATGGCTTAGTAAAAGGTTTGAGCCGACATCGGCGCAATGGTGGTATTGCGCGTGATTTCTCTTTTGGTTATATTCCAACTTTGCAACGTTTTGGAAGAAATATATCAGAGCAAATAAGCGCTTCTCGAGCGCAAGTTAACTTAGCGGCGCACCATGATATTGTAGAGAAAATGATAGCAACTTTTTCTGCTAGAGGTAGACAGAATGTTACGCTGATTGGCGCTCAAGGTTCGGGGCGAAGTACGATTGTTAAGGCTTTCGCTGAAGCGATTCTGGACGCAGACGCCAAAATTTCCGCTAGACTCAAATACCGCCAAGTATTTATGCTTGATGCTGCCGCGCTGATTTCAGTAGCCAATAAACCTGGTCAACTAGAGAACTTGATGACGAGGATTTTTAACGAGGCATATGCAGCCAAGAACATAATCATCTTCTTGGATAATACGCAACTGTTTTTGGAGAATGGCGTAGGGTCAGTGGATATATCTAACTTGCTATTACCGATACTCGAGGCAGGAAATCTGCGGATAATTCTAGCAATGGATGAACAAAAATTCTTAGAAATTTCTGCTAAAAATAGTAACTTGGCAAACACTTTAAACAAAGTTATGGTGTCACCAGCCAGCCACGCAGAAACCATGAGAGTACTAGAAGACCAAGCACCATATCTAGAAGCAAAATATAGCGTAATTTGTACTTATTGGGCTTTGACGGAAGCCTATCGACTGAGCGAAAAGTATATTCACGATTTAGTAATGCCAGGGCGGGCACTCAGTTTACTGGAAATCGCCTGTAACTATGCAGAAAACCACTTTGTAACAGCCAATTCTGTACAACAAGCTATCGAGAAAACTCAAGGGATAAAAGTGCAGATTAGTGATTCAAACAATGAACGCAC
Organism: uncultured Candidatus Saccharibacteria bacterium; assembly: GCA_964629705.1. Taxonomy (GTDB): domain Bacteria; phylum Patescibacteriota; class Saccharimonadia; order Saccharimonadales; family Saccharimonadaceae; genus Nanosyncoccus. The sequence goes on from CAZVTE010000056.1 coordinate 2,364, forward strand.
AAAATTGCTCAACTTGGAAGATTTAATCCACGAGCGTATGGTTGACCAAGCTGAGGCCGTTAGCGCGGTGTCTAATGCTTTAAGGCGAGCAGCAGTGGGCGTGCGCAATGAAAGCCGACCAATCGGAACTTTCCTATTCCTTGGCCCAACCGGTGTTGGCAAGACCGAGTTAGCTAAGGCACTTTCAGAGGTATATTTTAATGGCGAAAATAACATTATACGTATCGATTTGAACGAATATGTAACCGCCGATGACGTAGCGCGTTTAATTGCAGAGGGCGCAGAAAATGACGAGAGCTTAACGGCTCAAATTACAAAACGACCATTTTCAGTTGTTTTACTAGATGAAATTGAAAAAGCTCACCCCCGGGTTTTGACAACTTTGCTGCAACTGCTCGATGAAGGTGTATTGAGGGATTCGCGAAATCATGAAGTTTCGTTTCGTGATGCAATCGTGATTGCCACCTCTAACGCTGGGGCTAACAAAATTCGCGCCTATGTAGCCGAAAACCAGAGTCTAGAAACTATGAAAGAAGAGTTAGTTAATACGCTCATCACAGAAGATCACTTCAAACCAGAATTTCTAAACCGTTTTGACGAAATCTGCGTCTTTAAACCGCTTTCAAAAACTGATTTAGTCAAGATAGTAGATTTAATGATAAAATCAGTCAACAAGACGCTGGCACCACAAAAAATTTCGGTCACATTGACTAATGATGCTAAGGAATTACTAGTGGAGCGTGGCTATGATCCGCAGATGGGTGCTAGACCAATGCGTCGCATCGTGCAGAGAACAGTAGAAAACTTGGTAGCAAAATTAGTGCTATCTGGACAGATTGGAAGTGGCACGACAATTCAGATTACTAAGGACATGATAGAGCAAGATAGCTAAATATCGTTGAATCTTAAGATTTTTTACCTTTTTTCTTTTATCTGTGCTATAATGTGTGTAGTATGCGAGTGTCGTACAGCGGTTAGTATACAAGTTTTCCAAACTTGGGATGAGGTTTCGACTACCTCCACTCGCACCAGAGAAGAACCTGAGTTTTATGCTCGGGTTTTTCTCTGTTTTTAGGAGGTAGAAGAAACCGGAGAGTATATCGATATTGCTTCACCAAAACATAGGGCAATTCTCATGTCTTACTTCCATTGTAGCACACCATAAGCATTTTGTCAATACTTATGCATCAAGCACGAGGCACATGTACACTGCAGCGCCCACGGCTGCGCCCAAAATAATCGTCACGACAGCGAGTAGTACTAATGGTGCATTTGAACGGTCATGGGTTGGGATAATCACCGTTGGTGCCATCATAGCCTTCTCCTGCTTACGCTCCTTGCGGGATTTTTTAGCAACTTTTTCTTCTTTTTTGGAAGATTTTTTAGATTCCTTAGCTAGTCTTTCTTCTTCTTTCTTGGCGGTTTTTGCTGCCTTTTTATCTATTCTTTGGTCTTCTTTAAGATTAGCCTTATCTGTCAGTTTTTTCGCTCCTACTGCCGGCTTTTGATCTTCTGGTTTGAGGAAATAATCGCGAGCATTGAATGGCTTCTTTTCTGGTTGTCTTGTTTCCACCTTTGGTGGTTGGATTGGTTCTGGGTCTGACATAAAATGATGCTCCATCGGCTCAGACAGTGGGCGCTTCTCCACATTAACAGCCTTAAGAAACGGCGACTTTGCCCCAAGCGGGAAACGCCCTTGTTCAGGATTACCGGCCAGACTAGAAACCATTTGCACTGGGTCGTGAGGATTTTTGCTAAGCTTAACCATCCGATTTGCAGTGATAGCATCATTCTCATCACCAGAGTAGTAATCTTCAATTACCCCAAATTCCAAATCATCCACTGGCTTACGCGCGAGTGCTTCCCTGGCATGGTTAACCTTAATACTGCCAGGATTGGGCTGATCAATCATGAATTTCTCAACATTTGGTGGTACGGCACGTTTAACTACTGGTATACTAAAATCCTTGCGTTCGTGCACCGGCTGTCTTGGACTTACTGCAACATGATGCATCTTTTCTTCTTCTCCAGGAACGCTGATAGCAATCGTTACCGGCCCCTTGGTATGCTTGACCGGTGCCATGATTTTAGGTGTGGCTTGCGGACGTGGCATAACTTGAACTTCAACTGGTACTTTAGCTCGGCGTGGACGCTTTCTAGTAGGTTGCATAATATCAATGTTCCGCGCTGGACGCACCCGATGGCGTGCCGTCACTTGCAAGCGTGATGTCTGAGGCGTATCATCCTCGACTTTCTGTTCCATCTGGATAATACGAGCAATGTCGTTTTTCTTTTCAACAATATTAACATTGCGTGGTGAAGCTGGCTTGAGACGGAGTGAAGTCTTGACAATTGGCGTAGCTTGAATAGGTGTTTTGCGCACTTGGCTAGCTTGATTAATTGCGCTACGAGTAACATTCTTCTGCATCGTAGCACGTTGTTTCAAAGCATTCGCCTTAGCAATTTGCAATTTACGCTCTGCGGCCGCTGTAGCACTCGCCATTTTGTCTGGGCGAATTGGCGTTGGACGAACTTCTTCTCGCACAAGCGGCACAACCACTTCGCTAGACTCGGAATCAGGCATCTTTGTGCGGACACGCGCTTCGCTCTCTTCAAAAGCTTTAGCAATAGCATCCTCATCAGACTGAACTGTAGGTTTTTCTTCTACCGCTTCCGGCTCCGAATCACGTAAATTATCGGCTGAAGCGTTAATCAAATCACGAGCCGAAGCGACATATCCCACTAACTCGGTGTCAACATCCATTTTAGAATCTACACTTTCTGTTGCCTCTACAATCTCAGTACTCTTCTCTCCACCCTGGTCAACCTCACGTAAGAGCTCGTCACTAGTTAGCTCTTCAACCTCACCAGAGATTTCGCCTTCGTCTGGTGGAATATAGCGCACAGTTTTATTACGAAAAGCACTAAACAAACTGGCACGCTTCTTTGGTTTATCTTCCGTTTCTTCAATATCAGGCTCGTTAGCTACGCGTCGCACTGTTTTTCTACCGAGATGAGTTACATTCGGGGCTAGCGCATAAATTGAACGAGTAGGCTCTTCCACCACCTTAGAGACGCTACTCTTGATGGCTTCGTCACCGCGTTCTTCCATCTCTGCCATCAAGGTTTCTTCGTCAATCACCTCAATATCTGGTTCTTTGCTTGCCAATGCGTAAATTGAACGAGCGGGCTTTTTCTGCACAGTCTTATGGGCGTTCTCAGTTGCATCACTGCGAGCTTTTGCTGCCTTAGTTGCCGGTGTATTAGAGCGGTTTATCTCTTTAGCTGAACTCGTGGATGTGCCATCGATAAATGTAGTTCTCGGTTTTGGTTTTTCTCCAATAGGTAACTTCTCAATCTCGGCAACACCACTTTTGGGCTCGGCGGCTCGCCAATCTTTAACTAAATCATTGACTTCAGCCTTCGGTAGACCAGAAGAATCTTCTTTTTTACTTGCCGCTGTCATTGCTGCCGCAAGCTTAGAAATAGAAGGCTTGGTAGCACTATATTCCATCGTTCGAGGTGGCGTAGTTTTAGCAGTTGATTCCATACTATGAGGCTACTCGTTTAGCGGTTTCTATTATTTCTATAAATTGTTCACCAATAAGACTGGCTCCTCCAATGAGCAGACCATTGACTCCAGGGACAGTAAGGTATGCGCCGGCGTTTGAAGGTTTAACACTACCACCATACAAAATTGGGATTTTCTTCGCTACGGATTCGCTATAAGAGCCATCTAAAGTGCTGCGGAGATATTTCACAACTTCAGCAATGTCATCTGGCGATGCCAGCTTACTACCAGTAGTAGTACTAATAGCCCAAACTGGCTCATAGGCAATCATAACTTTTGGAATATCCTCCACCGCTATTTGAGAAAGCCCGCCAAGCAACTGGTCACGCAAAATATCTCGAGTCTCTCCGAAGGTACGTTCTGTTTCTGTTTCACCTACACACAAAATCGGGGTAATCTGATTACGCAAGGCAGCGGCAACCGATTCGCGCACATCTTTGTCGGTTTCGTGAAATAATTGCCTGCGCTCAGAATGGCCAATAATAGAATAATCCACAATTCCTCGTAATTGTGTAAACGAGGTTTCTCCAGTATAAGCACCAAAATCGTGGTAATTCGCCCCCTGTGCGGATAGACGCATTTTCTTGCGGTCAATCTGCAATGATAGTGGTTGCAAAGTGATAGTCGATGCCGCTACGATTACTTCTACCTCCTTTGAAGCACGAATTTTCTGTTGCAACTTATGAAGATAAACGGAAGCTTCCCCGACTGAGAAATTCATTTTCCAATTGCCCACGATATATGATTTCATAAGCTTATTGTAGCACTGTTTTTTGGTAAGTTCAAGGCTTTTTGAAATACTTTGATTTTGTCAAGACTTTTACATATTTTTCAATCAAGGAAGAAGGCTTTTTTGCATTTTATGAAAGAAAATGGCAAAAATCTACGTAAATAACCCACTACCTATGCAACATTTCAGCAGGAGTTAGAAACTCTTT
>CAZVTE010000057.1:0-6764 GCA_964629705.1 uncultured Candidatus Saccharibacteria bacterium
CCCTATAACCGGCGGGCCCCGTGTTTGTGTGAGGTGGGTCGCGCTTCCGGAACCATCCGGAGTCGAACGACGATGCGTTATAGGGCTACATAGCCTCAGGCGACGCCCACCCTTGCCTGAGGCTTTGTGGCTTTTTAAAATTCTTATGTTAATCAACTAGGTAAAAACGATAATAGAACACCTAAATTATAGCGGTCTAGATCAACCAAAATAACTCCCACTCGAGGCGAGCGCCAGCGAAAACTCATTTTTGTGACAACTGCCCCAAAAATCACGTAGAATCAGCACCAAAAGCGCACTTCATGGCAATTTTCTACCAAAAAGTGCTTGTTTTTATTTTTATCACGTGCTAAAATAAAAACGTGATGGTTATTGAGAGTCTTTTGTTTTATAAAGACTCTTTTTGATAGTGAAGCTGATTTCAACTAGCTTATCCCGAGAACAAGCTACCGAAATTCGCATCCACAAAATACCAAAAGAAAATACTTCTGCCATCTCCACTCCTTTCCATTATCGTTTTTAAATTGCTAGCGACCTGTCGCTCTAATGAGCTAGTTTTCGCTATCAGGTCAGTATATAACAAATTTTTCTAAACTTACAACAATAAGCATGATAAAAAGTAGCGGATTAAGCATTTTGACCTCAAGAAAAAATTTTTAGATATGAGCACCTGATTTCTCAGCTAAACTCAGCTTAAAAACATGTTATTCTACTCGTTTTTTCGCAAAAATAAGCATAAAAATATTGACAAATCATTCGTAGTGTGATACAATGGAAGTATAGCATAAATTAGCATACTCGTACCTTTCAAAAATAGAATTAAAGTTTCTACCTATGGTACGAGTTTGCCTTTCTTAGAGAAAGGAGAACGTCTTATGAAGCTTCAGAGCTATCTGGCAACAATTCGCCACAGCAACCAGCGCTCGGCCAGGCGCAAAAGCACCATCGTTGCATGGGTAACCCTGATCGGAGTAGCTATTTTTACGGCTATGTTGTTAATGGCTATCACTCCAGCGAATTGCGATTTCGTGGCAGAAAATACCATGAGAACCGATTTATGGGAAAGCATTTTTGAGGAGACTATGAAGTTCAAGACCGAAACTTCGACCTTCAATATTCTCTTCACGGTTGGAGTCGGTGTCCTGGGGCTGCAGTTTATCTATCAGGATGGCAGTTGTTTATTCCTAGGTATGATACTATATGCACTTGGAGCCAGTTGCGTGCATAGTATTAGCTGCGCTCTATTCTTTTATGACATTGCTACGCCACCGGTAGCGCAGCTCGCTGACTCTAACGTATTCGCCAATAATTTAATTGGCAATCTCATGCTTCTGGCTAACAGATATGACATACGGACTGGAGATGTCATCACAACGATTTATCTTATCGTATCCCTGGTTTCTATCATTGCATGTTATGCCACTCGTTATTCACTAAATCGTGATTACAAAAACGAGATTATCTATGCAAAGTTACCTCAGCCGCCAGTAGCCGAAGATAGTACAAAAGAGGAATCAAAACTCACCAAAGCTTAAAGTTCTATTTCTTTTGCAAGACCGCCATTCGCGCGGTCTTTCTTTGTAGCATTTTTAATTAAATTTTATTTTATCAACTATAAAATAAACCAAATCCGCCACAACCTTGACAACTATGTTATAATTATAAATATGTCTAAGAATTTAGTAATCGTCGAGTCTCCAGCCAAGGCGCACACAATCGAGAAATATCTCGGTAAAGATTTCCATGTCCTTGCCTCAGTGGGGCACATTCGCAAAGATACTAAAGTTGACAAAGAAACCTTTGATGTTACCTATGAAATTGACGAAGGTCACAAGAAAATTATTGCTGACTTGAAAAAAGCCGCCGGCGTTGCTGATACTATCTGGCTCGCAACTGACGAAGACCGCGAAGGAGAAGCGATTTCTTGGCATCTTATAGAGGTATTAAAACTACCAAAATCCACCAACCGTATCACTTTTCACGAAATTACTAAACCGGCACTTGAAGCTGCCATTAAAAACCCCCGCAAAGTTGATATGGATATGGTGCATTCCCAACAAGCTCGCCAGACTCTTGATATGCTCGTAGGTTACGATTTGTCGGGCGTAGTCCGCAGAAAAGTTCCTGGGGCAATTTCGGCTGGACGCGTACAGTCACCTGCCTTACGCCTCGTTGTCGAAAGGGAACACGAAATCGAGCAATTCGCCAGCAAATCTACTTTCAAAGTTACAGGTAAGTTTTATAAAACCAAAGAAGACGAAATTCCCGCCACTTTGAATCATACTTTCAAGGACGAACAAGAAGCTGAAAAATATCTCGAGAAGTTAGTTGACGCCGAATACGAAGTATCGGATGTCGTCACTACACCAGGAGTTAGGCGGCCAAGTCCACCTTTTACTACTGCAAGCATGCAAATCGAAGCCAACTCCAAGCTTGGTTTTTCTGCTAAAGCCACTATGTCTGCCGCTCAAGCACTCTATCAAGCCGGTCTCATTACTTATCACCGTACCGATAGCTTAAACCTATCTAGTCAAGCCATCGGACAAGCTTCCGCTTATATCAAAGAACATTTTGGTGAAGAATATCTCAAAACCCGCAATTTCAAGACTAAATCTGCCGGCGCTCAAGAAGCTCACGAAGCCATTCGTCCTACTCATATCGAGCAAGAAGTTGCCGGCAAAACTGAATATGAGAAGAAATTATACAAGTTAATCAGAAATCGCACCCTCGCCACCCAAATGGCCGATGCTAAAACCGAGAAAACTACCGTCAAAATTACCACTAACGCCGAAAAGAAATATCTTTTTGAGGCCAAAGGTGAAGTCATCGTCTTTGACGGTTTTTTAAAGGTCGTTGGTAGAATGAAGGAAGACGAGCTGCCACCACTTGAAAGCGGCGACAAGCTCAAATCCAGCGAAATCATTGCCCGCCAGAGTTTTGCCAAACCCCCAGCCAGATTCACCGAAGGCTCACTAGTACGTGAGCTAGAAAAACTTGGTATCGGACGTCCATCTACCTATGCCACTATTATGTCTGCCATCCAATCTCGTGGCTACGTTATCAAGGGCGAATCCGAAGGTGAACCACGCGAAGTTGTCGAATTCAGCCTCAAGCGCGGCAAAATCAAGCGCGAAATCGTCACCGAGAAAACCGGCTCTACTAAGGGCAAGCTATTACCAACGGCTATCGGAGAATTATTAGCTGGCTTCCTCACAGACAATTTTCAAAATATTGTCGATTATCAATTTACGGCCAATATTGAGGAAGATCTCGACAAAATTGCTGAACATAAGCTGGAACGCGTCAAAATGCTACGTGACTTTTATGACCCATTCCAAAAAGAAGTCCTCAAATCCGATGATGCCGCTAGATATAATAACGCCAGAGAGCTAGGAAAAGACCCCGAAACTGGGCGCCCAATTTATGCTAAAGTTGGTCGCAACGGTGGTTTTATTCAACTCGGAGACAACGAGAAGTCCACGGGCGAGAAACCACGTTTTGCACCGCTACCAAACGGCAAAACCGAAAAAACCGTCACTCTTGAAGAGGCACTGAAACAACTCGCCATGCCCGCCCTGCCACGAGAGCTCGGCACTACACGTGACGGTGTCACCATTATCGCCTCCAGCGGTCCATTTGGTCCTTATCTCAAAGCTGGCAAATACAATATTCAGATTAAAGGTTATGATCCTTACACAATAGACTACGAGACCGCCCGCAAGTTATATAAAGAAAAATTAGACACCATCATTGCTGACTGGGACGATATTATGATTATCAATGGTGCTTATGGCCCATACGTCAAAGGTCCAGGCAGATTTAATAATGTCAAAATTCCAAAGGATCAAGACCCCAAGAAGATTACCCTCGAAGAAGCTAAAAAAATGCTAGAAGAGAAAAAAGGTGGCTTCAAGAGCAAGACTACTAAGGCCACCACCAAAGCCGCCACCAAGAAAACTACCGCCAAAAAGACAATTACCAAGAAGACCACGGCAAAGAAAACCACTGCTAAAAAAGCTACCGCTAAGAAACCTGCGACCAAGAAAGCTACCGCAAAGAAAAAGACAGCTAAAAAGGAAGCTTAAGTTATGGCAAAAACCTGTTTAATTACTGGCGCGCAACGAGGAATCGGTCAAGCCACCGCAATTGAATTCGCCAAACACGGCTACAATATAGTAATTGATTATTACGAAGAAAAAGCACGCGCACTCGAACTCAAGGCTACTTTAGAGCATGACTATAACATAGAAACACTTTGTTATCAAGCAGATATTCGCCACGAGGCAGAGATTATCGCCCTTATAGAGCAAACTCGACAAACTTTTGGACAACTTGACGTCCTCGTCAATAATGCCGCCATCGCGATTGATAAGACTTTTGCCACCCATACGCAAGAAGATTGGCAAAATACTCTCGATACTAATCTTATCGGACCTCTTCTAGTTGCTAAGCATGCCGCTAAACTCATGCAGAATCAAGCCACCACTAGTAATATCATTAATATATCCAGCACTAACGGCATCAATAATTTCTTTCCAGACTCTGTCGCTTATGATGCTTCCAAGGCTGCACTAATCAACTTAACCCACAATCTGGCAATCACCTACGCTCCCAAGATTCGGGTTAACGTCATTGTCCCCAACTGGGTAAATACCGAAATGAATCAAGACCTACCAGCGAATCTCGTCCAAGAAGAAACTCAGCGAATTTACCTCCAGCGTTTTGCCGAACCAGAAGAGATTGCCAAAGTAGCTTATTTTCTCGCTAGCGAAGATGCCAGCTACATCAATGATGCCATTATTCCTGTTACTGGTGGATATAGATAAAACTGCCTTCATCCTTTTATTATATCACACTCAACTTGAAAAGTCAAGCATAATCTGAATATTTTTGACAAAAACACAGAAATATGATTGTAATTTTTACAACATTTGTCAAAAAAATATTGCTTTTTAAAGAAAAGTATGATATAATAGAAAGATAGGGTACTTTCACCCTCGTTTTTATTTACAATGAGAAAAGATTACGCTTAAAATCTATTTTTATTACTATTCTGGGTATTGCTAACTATATAACTCATTTTGTATATTTAGCACTGCCCAGAAGGGTAGTAGAAGGAGGAACTATTATGGAACAGAATACTACGGAGTATCTAGAGAAGTTTTTTGAACAAATTTTGAAACATCCCGAGCTGATCACTTTTAAAGTGGGCGCATTCGATTTTCTGCATGACTGTTATGAAGTCAAAACTATGACAGCAAACGAATTTGCGCACCACTTCAAGAATCTTAAGGATATTGAAGCTAAAGGCATTGAAATTACGATGCACCAACTTAGCAAAAAATCCCACCGGGGTCTTTTTACCTCTCTTTTTAGTCGAGCCAAGAAATCAACTTTTATTCATAATGCTAACGCCTGCCAAGGCTATTGCTACATCGCCCTTAATACCATAAGTGAGAAAACCGTCAAAGTTTATTTTCCGGCATTCTTAGATTACCCGGCCACTCCAGACGCGCATGAGTATAATCCATTTTACGATTATTTCACACCTCAGCTTGACAACACTCTCGGTATTCTTAGAGCAATACAGGTCTCCGTGCTTATCGGTCGCTATTATGAGGTTAGCGAAGGTTTAAAATATTTCTTATTTGACCCATCCGAAGACGCTAATTCAATCCTGGTAATTTGCCATCAAGACACCGCTGAATATCCGTTTTGTTATCATCCGGATTTATACGACTGGCTTACTCCGACCGAGAATAACGTTTCTATTACCATTGCTCCGCTCACGGCTTCGACCCTGCGAGGTGCAAAATCGTCCGATTACCTTACTCGGCGTCAAGCCTATCTGCAAGCTTTCATTAACTTCTGGACCAAATTCAGCCTCTGGTCAGTTCACATTGCTGATACTCAGTTACCAGAAGACATTCAAGACGTTTTGCACCGTTTCGAACTAAAAGGGCGTATCGACGTTGAGTCAGAATTACTCCAGCAACACTGCACAAAATTGCCGCTCGAAACTATTAGTATTAAAAACGAAAAGCTTCAGTTTGAAAAACAATTCTCATCTTTCCAAATTGCGCTCGAATTCAATCCGCATCGGTTCAACAATTTACAGCAACTTACCGTACTTTTCCCAGAAGATTACCGTTTTCTAATAAATCAACACGGTGATAATACACTGGATTGGCGCAAGGACTACCAAATTCCACGCATTATCAACCTAATTTCCGAGACCACTAGCTCCAGTAATCTCTCAATACTACTTGGAACTTGGGTTAAAGAATCCAGCTATTTCATCGTCAACGAGACCAAAGACGCACGTTATCTTTTGATTATTCAATATAACGAAGTTCCTGTTGACATTAGCGACATCGGAAAAACCGCCATTGATAGTCGTTTAATCGAGTACTATCAACAAGGTGCAAAAGTTGCTGGCGAGCCAAGTCCATACATCTACATGATTGTGGATTTAGAAAATACTTATGGTAATGCTTTCTCCGTGCTGAGTGACGACCAAAAAACTGGCGTTTACCCAGCTTATTGCGATTTTCTGGCAAAATATGGCGTGCAGCCAGTAGCGGCGGGTCTGAACATTATCGAAGGCCAAGAATTCCGCCTATATGTAGTGTAACTACTAATCTTTTTTCAAAGTCCCAGCCAAGCTGATTGCTACGCTGGGATATTTTATTTTCAGTTTTTTAAAAATAATAAGTATCCCCCAGCTTAGCTGGGGGTTTTACACTTATCGGGCGTAGCCCTCT
>CAZVTE010000058.1:0-6672 GCA_964629705.1 uncultured Candidatus Saccharibacteria bacterium
AAAAGAAGAAGAGAAATAATGAGCCAAGTCTCTAGAATAACTTATGCTGCAAACCCTAACTAAATCCCTTTGATAGTCTACGTGAATGAAGTCTTCAAAATAACTACTTTTAGACCTCCTTTGAATCATTTTTAATAACAATGCCTAAAACCCAATTCTCAATTTTCTATTATTTAACTTTCCAGAATATAAATCTTCCAAATCTAGAGTATTTATTTCTAAAGCTAGATATGGTATAATGACTTTATGGATTCTATATTGGACGGTTTGAATCCTCCACAGAAGGAGGCAGTGGAGACTCTTGAGGGGCCATTATTAATTTTGGCAGGGGCTGGTTCTGGTAAGACGAAAACTTTGACCCACCGTATTGCCAATCTTATTGCTCATGGTACGCGTCCTAATCAAATTCTGGCGGTAACCTTTACGAATAAAGCCGCCAAAGAGATGCGCGAGAGATTATGGAAATTATTGAGTGACAGAGAAAAAAATCATCGCAAAATTGCCGCGGCCAAGGTGAAATTTGGCTCGGAAAGAGATGCTAGCGAGGGTTTAGCTAGCGAAAATGCGCAGGTTGAACACGTTTCTGCACTAGATGCAGGTCCAGGCAGAAGTTTCATGCCTTATATGGGGACTTTTCATGGAATTTGTGTCCGGATTTTACATATTGAGTACGAGGCAGCTGGCGTGGCCAAGAATTTTGTGATTTATGATACAGATGATCAGTTAGCATTGGTCAAGCGCACTCTTAAGGGCATGAAATTGCCCGATAAGTCGCTCACGCCTAAGATGGCCGTCAATATGATTAGCAAATGGAAAACTGATGGTACGACACCAGAAGATGCTAAGCGTGAAGCCTATTACCCCAATCAGCAAAATGGTGCTTTGTGTTACGAAAAATACGAACAAGATAAAGCGGCCGCTGGTGCGCTAGATTTTGACGATTTGTTGATTAAAACTGCGAATATGCTCCGTGATAATAAAGAAGTTCGGACCAAATGGCAGCAGCGTTTTCGCTATATCTTAATTGATGAGTATCAAGATACGAATGCGATTCAATATCGCTTGATTAAGTATTTAGTAAATGAGAAACGCAATATCTGCGTTGTGGGTGACGATTGGCAGTCGATTTATTCTTGGCGCGGCGCCGATTTTACCAATATTCTTAATTTTGAACGTGATTTTAAGGGTGCCAAGGTGATTAAGCTAGAGCAGAATTATCGCAGCACTGGTAATATTCTGGCCGCCTCGCAGCGTATTATCAATGAGAATAAGACTAGAACTAGCAAGAAACTCTTTACGGATGCTGGCAAGGGTGAACCAGTCACCATTGAGGCTTTACCAGATGAGACCGGCGAGGCGATGTGGGTGGCACGCCAGATTTGGCAACTCGGCAGAGGATTTAGCGATTACGCAATTCTTTATCGTACTAACGCTCAGTCTTACGCTTTTGAAAAAGCCTTTATCGCTGCTAAGATTCCCTACAAGATTATTGGTGGGGTGAGATTCTATGATCGTAAAGAAGTCAAGGATGTTCTGGCAATTCTAAAATTAATCGTGAATCCTCGCGAGCGAGTCAGTTTTGAGCGGGTGGTGAAGAATGTCTTGAGCGGCGTCGGGGCGGCTTCGCTAGACAAGATCTTCCAGGCGATTGATGCTGAGCCAGATACGCCGGTAGTTGAAGTATTGAGAGAGATTAAGCTGACTGCCAAAGCCAAGAATGCGATTAGTCGGTTGGCAAACTTTCTAGGCAAAGATTTCGCCAGCATGACCCCGGCAGAAGTTGTAGAGGATATTATTAAATATTTTGATTTTGCAATTTTGCTGAATGATACCACTCCAGAAGGCGAGGAGCGCATGAAGAACCTTGAAGTTTTAGCGAGCAATGCTAGTGCCTATGAGGATTTAGATGAGTTTTTGGCTGATGCTGCCTTGCTTAGCTCTGCGGACGAGAGTACCGGCAAAGATACAGTTTCGCTAATGACGATTCACGCCGCCAAGGGCTTGGAGTTCCCGGTGGTGTTCTTAGTTGGCCTGGAGGAAGGTTTGTTCCCAAGTGATCGCAGTGATACTGACGATGCTATTGAGGAAGAACGTCGTTTGGCCTACGTCGGTATGACCCGAGCGATGCAAGAACTCTTCTTGAGCTATGCTGGCTCACGTTTCAGTTTTGGTGGCAGAAATTACAATACGCCATCAAGATTCTTACTTGAGCTTGGTTATAATCCTTACGGCTCGGGTACCTACGGCGAATCTGGAGCTTTTGACGAAGATATGGAATTGAAAATTGAGGACGAAAGCGGTAATTTTGGTATCCTCGGTGGCGACCCAGACGGTGTTTTTGGCGGTAATGGTAATAGTTTCAAGAGTAAAAGCGACCCCTTTCCAGATGATGCCCCAGAATATAAGGGTTGGTATTGACAAAAATAACAATCTGTGCTACAATAGAGATAAGACATGAAAATTGCCCCAGCATTTTGATGGGGTAGATGTCTAGAATAACACAAAATTGTACTTTTAGAAGAAGGGAGAGTGATTTTCTTGCAATAATTTCACTGTATGCAGCCAAATGTTCTAGAAAATAGGAGGGAAAAATGAAAAGAACAGAAAAAGATAAAAAGCCAGTTGACTGGTGCAAAGTCGCCGTCAGCGTTGGTCTGAGTGTAGTTGTTGTTGTGACAATAGCGCTCGTTGGTTGTTTGATAGCGTATGAGAATATCTCTTTGCAGACGATACGTTCTGTGACCTCGGCGGTGGAAGGCGCACCTGCGGGTGAAATATCCACGCCTAATAGACTTCCAGCAGAACAGTCTGGACGCGTGCTCGAGCCTGAGATGTCGATTGCAAAAGGCTCTGATTCAGAAGCTACGCTCAAAGAGTCGCAAGAGAGCGTAGAGGCGAATGCTGGAACTTCGGTAGCTGGAGTCAGCTTGGCTATTCAGAAAATCTGGGAGCAAGCCGGATTAGACCAGACGATAACAGCAAAAGCAGCTGCTGAGCAAGATGCGGCTGATACGACGCAAGAAACGCCCGAGATGGCTCAAGCTTCCGCGGCTGAAACTACCATCGAAACAGAACAATCAAACGGGGCTAAAACCGAAGATGGGGAATCTAAAACAACTTCAAAATTAATCTATGGTTCTGGCTATGTTGAGAAGGGTGATTTTGCTGGTCGTTTCAAAGATAATTTGGTGCTAGCAGATACGGATATAGACGTAATTCTGCGTTTCCCAGATGATATCTTTAAGCAGGGAAGTGTCAATCAAGTTAAAGTAGTGTATCCCGCTAAGATTAAAAAAGGGGAAACCGCCAGCATCAAGGTACTTGTTACCGCCGAAAATGGACAACAGTATTTCGTGCGAGTGAAGTTGAAAGCAAAAGAAAATCTGACGCTCGGGCGTGGTTATAAGGGGGACTATAACGAGTTTGATTCCGTGATGCCATGGAACGGTACTCGCCTAACCTTATTCTTCTATACTTCCGCCAGCAAAAAGCAGTTAAAACTGCCGGCGAAAGCGAAGTATAAGACAGATTACGGCGTGTTAAAATGTACTTTTGTACGCCAAAAAGCCGAGAAGTAGACACTATACTCCTTTCTTGCAAAAAAAGACTACCTAGAATTCGCTCTAGGTAGTTTTTCATGGGAAAGGCGTGATCAGATGCCACGCCTCCAATAAAAGGATCATTGTCAGCAGCCTTAGCCGACCCAGAAATCAAAGCACAGACAAACCATGTCGAGATAATCCTGCAGATATTCTGGTGTCAAAGTTAGCGGACCACCGCCCTCTGCCTCGCAGAACTGCGCCGAATGAATAATCTCGGTAGTATCATCTTCCGCCCGATATACTGAAACCATGTCGCTCATTTCAAGGCTTAGTTCTCCTGCGGGTTTCAAATCCACCCAGTCTTCTGTAATTGTCCTCTGATTGTCCTGATCTTCCGCCCAAAACTCCCAAGACAACCTTGTGTCATCGAACTTGATTCTAACCTTAGAATCTGACACGTCAGAGAAAGTCGCTAAGCCTAGAACTAAGCAGTAGTCTCCGGCCGCCAATTCTGCGTCTTTTGGCTGAGCTATCGGTGTTCCATCACTCGAAATGAGGAAGATGGCTGTCTCTGCCTGGATTCTCAGCTCGCTCACGCTCTCTGTCGTTATAGCTGCGCCAGTAGTAGCAAGATTTCTGTCAGTATTTGCTAATGCCTTGGCCGAAGACATTGAGAACGGTATCGCTAGTGCGAGCGATAATCCAGCTGCTAACAATTGTTTTTTGAAACGTGCTTTACTCATTTGGAATTCCTCCCCTTTGTACTTTTGCCTTGTTTTTGAGTAACTTTTGTATCTCTATTATAACACTCACAAAATAAAATGTCAAAATATTTTTGCAAAAAAGGTAGATTTCCGGAGAAATAGGATAAAACACTTGACATATTTCAGGATGTGTGATACAATGGAGATAAGCATAAGAAAATCTAGCTTATGCGAGTGTTGGATTTGTCTGAAATACGGAAAATTGACTGAAAACACAACGATTTTATTTTGGATTATTAGAAAACTATGATATAATGGAGATGTAATGAAATTACACACAAAAGCACGTAATACTATTGGTGCTGTTCTATTTTTGATTTTGGGCTTTGCTTTTGCTACGCTCTTCACTCGAGAACGCGCGGCAGTTTTTGCAGATTCTACTGATGGAGGTGGTGGTGATGCTCATTTTGTCACTATTTATGATGGTGACGCTACTTTGACGGTTAAAACTACTGCTGGGACTGTAGCTGAGGTTTTGGAACGGGCGAATATTGACGTTGATGTAGCGGATTTGGTGGAACCAGCCCTGGAGACTGCAGTTGACAGCGAGAATTATAATGTTAATGTTCACCGTGCTCGCCCAGCCGTGGTGATTGATGGCGAAAATAAAAAATATGTCATGTCGGCCAGCTTTGATCCTAAAGAAGTGGCACGTGATGCTGGCTTTGCAGTCTACGATGGCGACGAAATCGAGCAGGTGATGAATGATAGCTTCCTTGAGACTGGTGTGGCTTCAACTTATAAAATTACTAGAAATGGTGGTCGCACTGTGACAGAAGAAGAAACTGTGCCGTACGCTGTAGAGGAGAAAAAGGATTATACCATGGCTAAGGGCGAACGTCAGCTTGAAAGTGCCGGTGAAGATGGTAAAATCACGCGAGTTTACCAAGTGAATTTTGAGAATAATGTAGAAGTTTCACGCGAGCTAGTTTCAGAAACAGTCACCCGTGAGCCAGTTTCAGAAGTAGTACTGGTCGGGGCAAAACCGTCAATTTCGCCAGAACGAGCCAAGTGTGCCGAGTGGGCGCGACAAGCTGGCGTCTCAGACGCCGACTTAGAGGCAGCCTTAGAGCTAATTTATCATGAATCAGGCTGTCGAGTTGACGCTACGAATGCTAGCTCTGGTGCCTATGGTATCCCGCAGGCTCTCCCTGGTAGTAAGATGGCTAGCGTAGGGGCTGACTGGGAGACTAACCCCGTAACACAGATTCGTTGGATGAGCCAATATGTCAACCGCTACGGTGGCTGGCAGGGTGCTATGGCTTTCTGGTGGGAGCATCACTGGTATTAAATATGAAGAATAAGAAATCTCTTGGGCAGCACTGGCTGAAAAATCGGGTAATTCTAGACGAGATTGCTGAGCTAGCCCGCGCGGAGAATGAGGCGAAGATTTGCGTAGAAATTGGCCCGGGTCTTGGCACGCTCACTAGTAGTCTCTTAAAACAGTTTGAAGAAGTAATTGCAGTTGAATTTGACCAAGATTTGGCGGCGAAATTACCACAGTCCTTCCCTGGGAAGAAACTTGAGGTGATAAATGCTGATATCCTGACGGTTGATATTGCCGAGCTATTGGCGGGCAGGGTGAAGGAAGATTACGTAGTGGTTGGCAATATTCCATACTATATCACTTCGCCCATCGTGAAAAAATGTTTACAAATTTCACCCCAGCCACAACGCATTGTACTTCTGATGCAAAAAGAAGTTGCCGAGCGTCTAGCGGCAGAGCCGGGGAAGCAGAGCTATTTCTCGCTTTTTGCTCAGAACTATGCTGAGATAGAGCTCGGTCCAGTGGTGAAGGCAGCTGAGTTTACGCCGCCGCCAAAAGTTGATAGCCAAGTTTTGATAATGACGCCGTTGGCTGAGCCAGTAGTGAGTGAAGCCGTGTTGAAATTTGCTAAATTAGGTTTTTCTAGCCCGCGCAAGAAGCTGGCTCATAATTTGGCTGACGTCAAAGGTCTAGGCAAAGACGAGTGGCGCAGGCAGCTGGAACTAAACGGCATCGATCCTGATAGTCGCCCAGCGGATTTAAGTCTATGGGATTGGGAAAATCTTGCTCAGATTAACTAATAATTATTTGTAGAAAAACACAAAAATCCCCGAGTTTTGCGCTCGGGGACAAATGTTTGGTTTGGCAATTTTCAACTTCACTGCTTATTTTTTTGATCCTGTGGAAAAATCTTGAAAAACTGTCTTGATTTCTAGCCTAAAAAGCGATAGAATAATAAGTAATGACAGGGTCAAATTAAAACAAAGGCAACGAAATAGGGAGGCAAAAGAAATAACATGAACCCAGAGGAAAACAACAATTTACCGAACGGACCAGCTCGTCCAGATGTGAATGCAGAAAATTTGGCAGCAGCGCTTGA
>CAZVTE010000059.1:0-6656 GCA_964629705.1 uncultured Candidatus Saccharibacteria bacterium
AATGCTGACGGTACGAATTATGAGAGTACTGAGGTGTCAGCAGAAGAGGGAGAAGCATCTGTAGTGGATTCTGAGGGTAGTACTGCTGATTAGCTATAGTGAGATTTGGTTTGTGTAGGTCGTATTTAGGAACTTAGGATTATAGACCACATGTGTAAAAGTATTGCGCATTGTAGTTTCCTGTGCTATAATACTTGTTATTGGATAGTTTTTGCGTGTTTTGTTGCGAGAACTAGCCAAAATATATTTTTGGAGGTGCTCGGTATGGGCAAGTTATTTATAAAAGGTGTTGGAAAAGTTGGTATCGGTATAGGGCTAATAATTATTGGCTGGGAGTTGCGCAAGGCTTATAGTGCCATTCCGGAAGATTGTGAGTGTGATTATGATGAGGGTGATGATTGGTCCGTAGAAGATGCAGACGAGGGTAAAGATGCTGTTATGTATGAAGACGAGTAGTGGGCGACAAACTTAGGGGGTGAGAATCTTGGAACGTATTAAGTCTTTTGGAAGTTTAATTAGGATGGAGATTCTGAAGGGCTGTCTATTGCGCGTGATAATTAGCACGGTTATGATGTCTACCTACGAATTCGTGTCGTGTACGCCATGTAGTATTGGGTATCATTATCCGCAACGATACCATTAAGCAACACAAAAACAAGCCGCTGATTGATACTTATAGGTTTCCGTCAGCGGTCTTTTTAGTCTTATACTCCAGGTGAGAATTGCTTGAGCTTATTTCTGTGTTCTTTATACTTAGGGTCGTGTGCGGCCACTTCTGCCCAGAAAGCAGCCGAATGATCCATATGATTGAGATGTGCTAGTTCGTGAATAATTACGTAGTCTCTCAAGATTTCTGGAACTTGCATCAACCCGATATTGAGAGAGATAGTACGATTGCTGGAGCAGCTTCCCCATCTAGTGGCGGCATGACTAAGGCGACATTTATCATAGCTATAACCATACAATTTAGCGAAGTACTCTAGTCGATAAGGTAGATAATCTTTGGCTTTTTTCATGAGTAATTTCTTTTTGGCATCGCGAGCCCTTTGATTCTTGGGGTCACCTAATGGGATTTTTTCACGGATTAAGTCGCGATTACTTTTGAGAAAACGTTTTGCCAAAAACTCACTCGTACTACTTGGTACTGACATCTGCAGTCTGCCTGATGGAGAGACAGAAAATCTGACATTCCTAGCAAGTGCGTTTTTGCGCACGATAACTTCTCCGAATTCGGAATCATTGATAATCATATTTGACCCTAGGTTTATAGTTGAGTCAAAACTTGCTTGAGTTGAGTGTTATAAGTATGTTTGCCCGATAGTACAATTGGCATTTCGGCGTCAGATGGTGCTTCTAACACTTGAACTTTTGTATCATAAACCGTCTTGGCTTTTTCGACAGATTTCAAGCGATTCTTAAGCCTGGCTCTAATAGTGTTAACGTCAGTCTGAATCCAAACCAATGTTGGTGAATAGCCAGCAGCACGTAGAATTTCCACGAGTTCGCGACGATCTTTCTCGGTATCATTGCCGCCCTCGAGAACGAGCGTAGTACCGGTGCGAGCGATCTGCTCTACGAGTAACAGAATTAATTGTCTCGATAAATCGTGTTCTTGCTTAAGCGTATCTAGGTCGTAGAATGTGGCCTTAAACTGTTCTGCAAAACGCTTACTAAAAGTAGTTTTGCCGCTACAGGGCGCTCCGAAAACTAGAATTGCGCGCTGACCGCTTGCGTGTGAGTGTGATTTTTTACCTTCCATATACCTCCATTATAGCACAATTTCCTTCCATTTATTCTATTGTAGCACACTTTGAGGAATTTGACACTAGAATTTGTGAAGGATAATAGAAAAACCAAGCTGCAAAGTTTAAAAATATGGTTAGATCTGCTGGTAGTATTCCTGTTGTAGATAGATATGATAGAGCCACACAGGTGTCACAGGCGAGAAAAAGTATAAAACCATAAAAAGCAAAGGTGGCGTGAGGACTTTTGGGGTTAGTTTGTTTCCAACTATATGAAGCGATAATATTAGCAATGATTGCAACGGCATAAAAACCGCAGAGAATAAACATTGGTTCAATAGTGTTGTTCATAATTTCTAGTTTGCCAAAGAAAATAAAAATGAGCGCAATCAGACCGTAGTACATGACTATTTTATACTTTCCAGTGATGCGATAAAAATGCAATAGCTGAGCAATGAAAAAAGCGAATACGCCGTAAAATAGATTGTCTGAAAAGGCAAGCAATCCGTCTGCTATGAATGTAATAAACATAACAAAGATTAAACTTTCGTCGTATGGAAAAACGGTACAGACGTAAATGCAACAACCGAAGATACTTAGAATTTTAACCAGATTAAGGATGAAAGATTCTGGCCACAGAATACTGAGGCTTAAAATTAAAATATAAAAAACAAACCAAATTCCTTGCCAGATGCGATTTGCCTGTTGAAAAAGCTGTTTTAACATATATTAGCCACTTAATTTGAGGTTTTTGATAATTTCAGTCGTAATACCAGTGCCGGTATTTGGGAAGTAGGATGAATAAACGGCATCGGATACGAAAATGGTCATAATAATAACACAGAAGGTCATTTTAGCATGCATCGGAACGTGGTTGAAGATGTCGAAAAAGATCGGTGAGACAACGTAAGTTAATAACAAGCCGCATAAGCCGAAGGCAGTGATGCTCATGAGACAAACGCGACCGTGAAGGTTGAACGGTAGCGAACTATAATCCCACCACTTCATATGTTTGAATGTTTCGAGATACCAGCCAGTGAAATATTCCATAATACCACAAGAAATAGCAGCGGCCATAAAAACCAGAAAAGGATTTTCGTTGAAATGGCGTAAAAAGATGATAATAATCAGGCCACCAAAACCATAAATTGGTAGCCATGGACCATGCAGGACGCCTCGATTGACGAAGTGACCGTGTTGAATGAAAGTCAGAAGAACTTCCCAAATCCAGCCAAGGAATGCACAGGTAATAAAAATTAAGATATAATTTAAGATGCGATTAATGGGACTGCTACTAGCGTCGTGTGGGTGTGACAAAAAATCTAACATAATGATTGTCTTTATAATAGCACAGAAAAATTTGTTAGTAAAGTTGTTCTTGGCCTTTTTCTGGTTGTGCTAATTCGGATTTAATCTCTTCTAGGATGTCATCGTAGTATTCTGCGAATTCATAAGCATGCTTGATTTGCTCAAAATCTTGTTTGATTTGGGAGTTTGGAATACTGATGCGTTCTGCTAGGGAAACTTGAGCTGTGCGGTCACCTTGAAGGGCGGCTTTGACACGCCAGATACGTGCATGTTCGGGATGATTTTGGAAGTTCTCCTCACAATATGCGAGATTGCGTTCAGCGCAAGTGTTCCCGAGAGCAGCTGCTTTTTCGAACCATGTCATGGCTTTTTGTAAATCTTTTTTGACACCATAGCCTTCAAGATAACTGTCGCCGAGTTTTTGCATGGCATCGGCATCTCCACCTTCAGCAGCGGCAATGAAGTAATGGTTTGCCTTACGGTCGCTAAGCTCAATATTGTCACCCAAATGATACATTTCTCCGATGTGATATAGTGCACGCTTACAACCGTTCTCGGCAGATTTTTGCAACCATTTACTGGCTTTATTCCCGTTTTCAGCAACACCGTGACCATTGAGATAGCATAAACCTATGAGCATCTGGCTTTTTGGATTGCCCGCTTCGGCTTGTTCTAGCCAAATTTTGGCGGCTTGTGCAAAATAATCTTCACGGTCTCTTTCGATAGAATCGAATCCTTCTCCGTGTTCAATGAGATTATCACAAAAACAACCCTCAAGATAGAGCGCGGCAGGATTATTACGTTCGACATCGCGATGATGCTGTTTGGCTTGGCAATAGTCCTCTATAGTAATCTTGTGATTGAGGTATTTATCGGCAAAATCGCTACCGAGGACGGCTGCGAGACTATAATATTCGACTGCTGTTGCTGGGTCCTCTACTACTCCGTCACCCTTTTCATAATGGACTGCTAGGTAGTAATAAGCTTCAGCTTCACCGAGCTCAATCGCACGGGTGAAATAGTTTACGGCGCGCTTGGCATCCTTTTTAATAAATTTACCACTACCGTAAGCTAAGCCTAAAATGAGGTTGGCGCCAGCGTGCTGATGCTCGGCGGCTAGAGAATACCAGTTGAATGCTTTTTTGTAATCAAGATTGTTGGTGGCATTGGCAGACAAAGTCTCGGCAAGGATGAATTCTGCATCAGGATAGCCTTCAGCAGCAGCTCTTTGGCACCATTCGGTGGACTTGCGAGCATTTTTTCGGGTACCAATACCAAAATGATAGAATTCTGATAATAAGAATTTAGCTTTGGTGATATTGTTCTCGGCAGCGCACTTGATAACGGTGAAATCGCTCTTTTCGTCCCCAATAGTTCGAGCATAGATTTCGGAGTATTCGAGACAAGCTTCTGGTAAAGGTAGCATTGGCGACTTTAGGGCTTCTTGAATTTTAGGGAGACATTTTTTTAAGATTTGGTTCTTCCAAACCTCGATTTTTGTTGTGTTCTTTGCGATCCATTGTTGGCTTTTGCGGACTTTATCTATCCATTGGTTGATTTTAGCTTGATTATTGTGATTTTCACGATTAAACTGTCCGTCTATAAAAGTGCCGTAAAGCTGTGAATCGGCGGTCTTTTCGAGAACTTTGGTTGTAGTGATTAAATCGTCGGCGACATATTCTGTGTAAAATCTGATTAACTTCCCTTCTTTATTTTGTGGGGCGTATTGCCAGTTGCGAATGGTGACTAGGGCTACCATTTCATCGGTTTGCATATCTAGTGGCACTCCGAAGGAGATAGCTACGCAGAGGAGAATTTCTAACTCAAAAAAGTTCCTAGGAGAGGACTTTTGGAATTTTTGTAGTAGGTTGGAGTAGTCCTTAATTGAATTTGACATATTTTATATTATACTACTGTTTTCTGCTAAAATCTAGGGGTGACTTATATGTATTGGTTGAAGCTTTTGATGGAGCAATGGATGCCGAAGAGAAAAACCAAACTCGTTGATGTCACCAGTAGCTGGCATGACGCCAGTAGTTGAGACTGTTAAATTATAGGCGCGATTGGTAAAATCGGCGGCTCGCATACTCCAAACTTTTACTTCTCCACCTATGTTTACGGAATTAGCGACAGCCACTGTGAGCCGACCTGTATGGACAAGATAGAATGGTGCCTCATCGGAGTTATAGCCTAGTGGGCTGGGGTTCTTACTGTAGTAGTTGCCGCCTCTGTCTGGTCCGGTAAAATCATTATAACCATAAGTCATAATTAAATTTACAAAACTGTCCGCAGTTCGAACCGGTGCGCGGTCTGACCAACTTTTTGCTTCACTCGTTGCCATTTTCCGACCCTTAGGATAGTTAATTATTTATGTAATAATGGTATGCTTTTTTGGCGAACCCCCTTGCCTTCTTGTTAATATCTTGATAGAATAGGAATAGTTTATGATTTAGTTAACTCTTGTTCTTCTTGGAGCGAGAGTTAATTTTGTGCTTCGTTTTCTTAGACCCTGCTTTGCGTTTGCGACAAGATTGTCGTTTACGCCTTACATTCGACCTTTGATCTATATCATAAAACTGACACATGAAAAATATTTTTATATCATGATTAACGAGAATATGTTCTTGCAACCATGCCTTACAATACCGCAAGAGATTAAGCGAAAGCGTTAATATATAAGAAATAATTTTTCTAATCATAATGAACTACCTCCTTGTTCTTCTTTTGTTCTTAAGCTACGGCAAGGGAGGATTTCGCCTGCACTTAGCCTAGCACAAATTGAAAGCGATTAGCAAGCATGAGCTTGAAGAAAAAGGAATAAAAATGTTGCACATTTTTATTCCTGAGGCGATAGTATGGAATCATTAAGTCGGTACGGGTTTAGGTTTGAGGAAAAAGATGACGTTAGCTTTTATGCTAATAATCCGAGTAGTACTGGTTATTTATCGCAATCTCAACCCGCTTATTATGCTATGTCTGGCGCATATGAAACATGGCGAGATGTATTTTGGCTGATGGGCGCCATGCAGGGGTTATGGGAAAATGAAGCTCTAACGACCAATCCGGAATATACTGGGGCTAATAGTATTTACGTTGTTAAAGATAAAATAGAGGCAACTGGTTGGTGGCGTAGTCAAGGGTTTTCTCGCCGCTTTCTGAAGATAATTAAGGGATGCGATGAATCTTTATAAATG
The DNA here is from genome assembly GCA_964629705.1 of uncultured Candidatus Saccharibacteria bacterium. Classification (GTDB taxonomy): domain Bacteria; phylum Patescibacteriota; class Saccharimonadia; order Saccharimonadales; family Saccharimonadaceae; genus Nanosyncoccus. Next base: position 6,245 of record CAZVTE010000059.1, read on the forward strand.
GAATGTTGTAATTTTTACAACATTATTTTAATAAAAATGTGTAGAAGTGGTATAATAGAAGTGTCTAAGTTTTTGAACTGAGTTATATACCAATATAACATTGTTTTGTATGCCGCCATTGTTTTGAACTACGAATTCAGTAAAAGTGGTATCACGCGCAATGATGATTTCGTAGTCACTTTGGTGGTATATGAATCAGTTTGTGAAGGCTTAGACACCTGCGTGGTGCCACTTTTTATGCTCTGGGATTTTTGGCATGACCTACCAGAATTGAGCTATAAAAAGTGGTACCGTCAGGGTGTCTAATACTAAAAATAATTGATCATGGAGGCAAATATACGTATGATCAAAATCAAACATATCAAACTAACCAATCTGCTAGGTTCAGTATGTAGTATTATGCTGCTAGCAC
>CAZVTE010000060.1:0-6527 GCA_964629705.1 uncultured Candidatus Saccharibacteria bacterium
ATTTACTTATCCTCCTTTGCGGTGGATTTTGTAGTCTTTTTGGCGCTCTTTTGGCCTTGATTGCAGACCCACTCGTCTCGAGGAGTTTGAGCTTTAAGACCATCAATTACGGCGTAGGCAATGTTGACCTTATTAGTACTTCCAAGGCTCTTAGAGATAAGATTCTTGATACCAGTGAGACCAATAATACTTCTGACTACGCCACCAGCAATGATACCGGTACCGGGGGCAGCTGGTTTCATTAAGACATCAGCTCCGGTAGCACGAGTTTCGACTTCGTGACAAATGGTTTCGCCATCCAGATTAAACTCAATCATTGCCTTTTTGGCTTTGGTGGTAGCTTTTTGGACGGCACTAGTGACATCACTGCCCTTGGCAACGCCAATACCAACCTTGTTTTTATGGTTGCCAATCACGACTAGAGCCTTGAAACGCATTCTGCGACCACCTTTGACGGTGCGAGAAACGCGATCGATGTTGATAGTAACGGTATCAAACTCTTTTGGAGCTTCGTTATTATCACGGTTGCGATTTCTTCTATTATTACTACGGCGATTCATTGTTCTGCCGTTGATGTCCTTCTGGACTTTAGTGCTGGCGACATTATCATCCATTTTGAGAGTGCCAGACTTGTTGATTACCTTTGCGGTTTTATCAGAATCTGCCATTAGAACTCCAATCCTTCCTTGCGTGCTGCATCGGCTAGTGCTGCCATACGTCCAGCGTAAAGCTTGGCGCCACGATCAAACACGACAGTTTTAATATTAGCTTTCTTGGCCTTACTTGCGATTTCTTTGCCGATTTCAGTAGCTTTGTCGGTTTTGTTGCCGGTTAATTTGCTACCAATAGTAGTGGCATAAGCTAGAGTGGTTCCATTATCATCGTTAATAATCTGCGCAGTGATATGCTGATTGCTGATATGAACACTTAGTCTAGGACGCTCGTTGGTGCCATGAATTTTAGCGCGGGTGCGATTTGCACGAAACAGTTTATTCATTACTTCTTACCTGCCTTTCCTGCTTTGCGAATAATAACTTCGTCAGCATATTTAATACCTTTACCCTTGTATGGTTCTGGCTTCTTTAGTGCACGAATTTCGGCAGCAACTTGACCAACTTGTTGTTTGTCAATACCACAAACGGTGATGGTCATTTTGTCAGTTTTAAGCTCGATGCCTTCTGGAGCTTGATATTTCACTGGGTGTGAGAAACCGAGTGCCATTTCAATCTCTTTTGGGCTACCGCTTAAGCGGAAGCCTACACCGTTGATTTCGAGTTTTTTCTCGAAGCCTTTGGTGACGCCTTGAACGGCATTATTAAGCAAGGCTCGTTGTAAGCCGTGCCAAGCGCGAGATTTTGGCTCGTCGTTGTCACGTGTAACGATAGCTTGGTTGCCATCAATGGTCACCTTAACATTTTGTTGCAGCGGTACAATGAGTGAACCTTTTGGTCCTGCGACTGTAATTTCAGTGTCGCCGACCGTGATTGTCACTCCCGCTGGAATCTCAATGGGTTGTTTTCCGATACGACTCATTCATCCTCTTTCTTTAGATAATATTCCCTGTCATTTTATCACAGATTGAGGTAAAAATCAAGAGCGAAATTGGTTGAGGAGCTGATTGATGGCGAAACTTAAGCAGCAAAAGCCCCCAGCTGGTTTGCTGAGGGCTTTAATAAAAGTTACTCTTCCCTAAGAGAATATCCATGCATGGACAGTGCTCGCTCGATTTCATTTGCCGTGATGTGGCCGAGGTTTCTAACTTTTAGCAGGTCTTTCCAGGTGAGAGCTGTAATTTTGTCGATAGTGAGAAGCTTGGCGTCTTCAAGACAATTACGCGCACGAACGGAGAGGTTGAGTTGGTCGAGTTCAGAATCGGGATAGAGTTTCTTGGCGTCAACCAGCCCAATGCTTATAAGGCGACTGATGACTTCATTAGCAATGTACCAGCCAATTCTTGGGAGATTTTCCAGCTCATGACTGTAACAACTTTCTACTACCTGCTCAATAGTATGTATCTGAGCATCTTTTAAATAATTATTTGCATAAGCCGATAGATGTAGCTTCTCGATCTCGCTATCCGGTTTAAGGTAATCGTGATGCTTGATAAGGTAGCTCATCGCTTGGTTGGCAGCGCACGTAGCATCGTTCTCGGCATATTGCTGTAATTTTAGCCAAAGTGCTGCTGCTTCTGGCGTAGAACTAGCGCTCAAGGCTTCGATTTGCTTGATAAGGTCGCAGACTGCAATTTCGTCTCCTCGGTGGCGTAGCCTGCGAGCGGCTTTGGCTTCAATTTGGTCAATGCGACAACCTGTGACGCCAAAAACCACACCAATCTCTGTCGATGTTTGCGGTCTTTCGCAATCGATTCCAAATCGCAATTTTAGAATCATTTGCTCTTGGACGGTCAGCGGTTCAAGCATCTGCAAAATCGTTTCTATCTGATTATCGTAGTCCGGTATATAGCCTTCGTAGATATTGCTTTGCGTGGCAAGTTCTTTGATGGTGTCGGGTAAGCTTTCTGGATCGGGCTGGTCAAAATATTTTCTACGAAAGCGATTGAGGATAAATAAGTCCTTTTCGTTGATATCGTGTCGAATAAAACCAGCTTGATCGAGAGCTTCTGCTAATTCGAGGCGCCATTTTGGGGGTTTGGTTTTTGCATTCTGCGCTCGTCTCAGATTATAGGCTTCGATGCGTCCAATACGCACAATTTCTTCTAAATTGATCTTGCTTTTCTGAATCCTATTCTGAGTTGCAATGGATAGATTGAGTTCATCTGTTGACAGTAGACTGTTGGCTTTTCTGATGTTCATGATATTCCTCCTTTTGCCGTTCTTGCTCTTGAGAATTTAAGGTGCAAGGTACCCCTTTCAAGTGTAATAGTTTTGATAGGTGTTTCTGTCCATTATTATAACTGATTTCTATATAAAAATCAATAGCTGTAGATGGATTAAGAGTACTGAGGATGTTCTTAATCTTGCTGAGGTTTATTTGTTGGTCTATTCCGGTACTACGATGGCCATATTTTCCAAATCAGCGTGGACACCGGGATTCAGCAGCCAGATACCGCTACCGTTTTCGGGGTTGCTGAAATAATTCCATTTGCCATTAAATTTCTTAGAATCCCGAGAATGATTTTCGAGTTCGCCGCGGATAGTAGCTTCGAAATGTTTGGTAGGAACTTTATTGAGCTCAAGCGCAACCTTGTGGCAGGCAGAATAAATTTCACTGAGACTGCCTTTGCCACCAATTCTTTCCAGTGCTAGCACAATGATAAAGGTCCAGGTTGGCGAAGTTGTTCTGGTGGTACGATTTAAATTAGAACGCTGTTCGGATACTAGCGATTGCAGTACAAGTGCGGAGATGTTCTCGGCGAACGCAGTATAATCTTCGGTAGCATTAGCTAGTTGAGCGATGTTGCGGCAGGTAGTTTCGCCGAACTGGCGATAGTCGCTGTTTAGTTCGGTGTTTTTCTGTAAGAAGGCGGAAATAATTGTGATTGCGATTAGCCACTTGGGTGCAGGTAGGTACAGTTCAAGATAAGATGTGTTGACGGTGCCATTAGTGATTAACTTAACTGAAGCATGTGCATGTGGTGGTAGAGCGGTAATTACGCCATCGGCAAAGTAGATATACGGCGGATTTTGAGCAAAGAAATGGGTTGGTTGGCCATTTGCCCACATGGTAAAATCCCGAATTAGCTCATCATCGCTAACGGCATGACTAGTGTCAGTTGTGAACTGCAGCGTGCCGTCTGGTTTTTGCAGAATTAGAGATTCGATATTATGGTTCAGCTCAAATAGAGCTTCGGGATGGTAGTTCTCCATCGTGTCGCGCAGGAGAGTCTCGGTATCAAGTGTGCTGGCTTTGCGCGTAGCGGTCTCGACGTAGCGACGGATAGTTTGTGCATTGATGGCTTTCTGTTGGTAATTCTGTAAAATATATTGCTTAGCATATTCATCCAGGAGGCTGTTGATAATTGCGCTGATTGAGGTGTGGCGCTTCTGAGCTTCCAGTTCGAAGAGCGAGCGGGTAGAATCCTTGATGCGTAGTGAAATGCCGACTGTTTGGTCGTTGGTGGCCCTAGCAAGCTGATCGAGGTCGGGATAAAACGAATTAGATTCCATGTTTAATCTCCTTGTAAAGCTGATTTGATTACATTATATCTCTTGTGTAATAAAAAGTCAACACGTTTTGCATAGAATCTAATGCTTCATCTCTTTTATACTAGGAGATGTGTAATGAAATACTATCACGCTCGTGATAGTATGTACGTAAAAATAAATACAATGCAAGTTATGGTAATGAGTATTATTTTTCAACAAAAAGTACCCCCGTCTGAGAGAGTACTTTTTCATCTTGCGTAGTGTTTTAGTAAACTCTAATCAAGATTTCGCCACCAAGGTGTTGTTTTTTGGCTTCTTTGCCAGTCATAATTCCCTTACTAGTGCTAATCAAGACGATGCCTCGACCAGACTTGACTACTGGGATATCTTCTGAGCCAACATAGACTCTTCTACCCGGCTTGGAAACTTTGCTGATTTCGGTAATACGAGTATTTTCGCCTTCACCGCAAATGATAACGTGAAGTGTACCTCTTGGGCTACCTTCCTCAACTTCATAGCTGTCGATGTAACCAGCATTTTTGAGCCCTTCTGAAACTGCAACTTTGAGTTTGCTAGTAGGAACTCTAATTTCGGTTTTACCAACCATGATGGCATTGCGGATACGAGTGATAAGGTCGGCGATTTGATCAGTTGATTGTAATGACATAATTTCCTCCTTTCTTACCAGCTACTCTTGGTTACGCCTGGGATTTCGCCTTTAGAAGCTTTCTCTCTAAAGTTGATACGGCTTAAACCGAAGTAACGCATGTAACCACGTGGTCGACCATCCAGCATGTCGCGATTTTTGAGGCGGGTTGGACTAGAGTTTCTTGGTAGCTTTTGCAAACCTTCAAGGTCTCCGGCAGCCTTCAGCTCAGTACGCTTAGCTTTATATTTTTCATACATTTTACGTCGTTTTTCGTCGCGGAGGACGGCAGATTTCTTTGCCATTATTTGTTCTCCTTCTCAAACGGCATACCAAATGCTTCTAACAATTTAGTACTCCCTTCCTTAGAGCCATTTTTAATAGTAAAGGTGATTTCGAGACCGTGTAGGACGGCGGCGTCTTCAAAGCTGATTTCTGGGAAGACGGTTTGCTCTTTGAGTCCAAGGCTGTAATTACCTTGATTATCAAAAGCCTTGCGAGAAACGCCATGAAAGTCACGTACGTGTGGTAAGACAATATTAATCAATCTATCCATGAATTCGTACATCTTGTCGTTACGTAGTGTAACTAGGTAACCGACTGGTGCGCCCATACCTTTACGAATTTTGAAGGTAGCGATAGACTTTTTGGCGAGTCTTGAAGTTGGTTCTTGACCGGTAATCTTACGCAGAGTAAGCTCGACGGTTTCGGTAAACTTCTTGTCTTCGCGCTTTTTGCCAACGCCACTAGAAATAGTAATTTTTTCTAATTTTGGTACTTGGTTGACGTTGTCTAGTTTTAGCTCTTTTTCTAACTCTGGTACAATTTTTTCGTTGTACTCCACCTTCAATCTTGGTGTATTTTTGATATCAGCCATTACTTATCCTCCTTCCTAAGGTTAGAGAAATCGATACCAACATGAACATCCTTCTTGCCACCGCGTGGATTGTACTGTGTGGCTTTGATATGACGGGTTCGGACGTTAATATCCTTGAGCATGGCTTTGCGATTCGCTCTATCTACTTTTACGATTGAGGCAATTTCGCCTTTGTGATCGCCAGCGATTACTTTGACGCGATCTCCTACTTTTAAGCACTTGGCCATATTATAATACCTCCGGTGCTAAACTGATAATTTTATTGAAGCCGAGTTCGCGCAATTCTCTTGGCACTGGTCCAAAGACGCGAGTACCTTTTGGAGTTTTGTCATCGTTTACGAGGACAGCAGCGTTGTCGTCGAATTTAATGGTAGAACCATCAGGACGACGAATCTGTTGCCTAGTGCGAACAATCACAGCTTTAACTACGGCTTTTTTCTTGACGTTGCCGGTCGGGCTAGCGTCTTTGACACTACAAGTGACGATATCACCGACACGCGCGTAGCGGGCGCGGGTACCACCGAGGACGCGGATTACTCCGAGCTCCTTAGCGCCGCTGTTGTCTGCAACTTTGAGTCGAGTTTCTTGTTGAATCATAACTACTTCTCCTCCTCAGTTGCGTTAGTTTTACCCGTGACTTCATCCTTGAGCTCAATTGTATCATGAGATTTTTCAAGGATCTTGGTGAGTTTATAATGTTTAGTCTTGGAAAATGGGCGGCAAGCTTCAATGAGCACTTTATCGCCGATTCCAGCTTCATTATTCTCGTCATGGGCGGTATATTTTCTGGTTTTAGTGTATTGTTTTCGGTAAAGAGGATGAGTTTCACGGCTTGCAATCGAAACAGTGATGGTCTTATCTCTCTTTGTAGAAGTGACAATACCCTGCAATTCTCCAG
>CAZVTE010000061.1:0-6490 GCA_964629705.1 uncultured Candidatus Saccharibacteria bacterium
AGATAAACATCAAGCTACCGCTTACTGTTTATCTGGAATTGCGGAACAAGACCAATTTAGGATTTTCCTATTGACTTTTTTAGTAATGTGTGATATAATGGAAATATAGGGTATGTTGATTCTGCAAATTATGTCATATTTTAGCATGATTATAGTAGAATACAAGTACGAGTACCTTTTTAATTAAAAAACTATTTCTAGGATAAATGCTGAAGGAGGGGTGAAATGACGGCTTTAAATTTGGATTACTATGAATTGACATCCATGATGCGTGGAAACAGCCTACCTTTGACAAAGGCCGGCACAGAGGTTTTGAAGGCGGCCGTGGAAGAGGTTTTAGCGCAGGATAATGCTGAGCAACAGGCTCGAGCGGTGCTCGACTGGGCTTTTGGTGAGTTCAGAGGCGATATTGTAGAAATGTCGAAGCGATATCCGCAAGTCGACTTTGAGTCAGATTATATCATAATCACGCTCGGTGCAACTTTAGATCGTGTGAAAGAGGTATTTGAGCGGCTTATCAACGAGCAACGATTTGCAGGATTCTATGAAGCGCGGGCAGTGGTTGCTGCGAACTTGAGACATAAAGGAGGGGGAGAATATGACTGAAATAGTAGAAGCACGAGTAGCCGTGGTTGCAGCGCTTGCTCATGGTAGAAAGTATAATCGTGAGGTGAAGTTGCACTATGGTGAGCCAGTGGCGGAGGTGATTTTTAAGGAGATTTTTGGTGAGAGACCGAATCAAGAGCGGCTGGAGATAATGAAGCGCGCGATTGAGTATGCGATTACAGAAGAGCTGCCAGAAAAATCAGTAGCGTTATTATCTTTGATTTTTGGGGAGAAAACGCATAGTCGGGCAGAAACGGCAAAATGTAGTTTTACGGTGAAAGCGGATGATATGTCGGTACGTGAATGTATGCAGGGTGCACTGGCAGCGATAGAACTACGTTATATGGCGATGGCATCGTCATTGAATTAGAAATAGATTGCCTCGGCGGATTTGTCGGGGCAGTTTTTATGTCAAATACAAGTTGCATTATTTCAAAATTTGTGATAAAATTAAAAGTGGAACGAAACTTGGAATGGGGGTGAGTTGGTAATTTAGAAGATAAGTTTGATAGCTAGTTATTGTGAGAGAAGTGTCAGAGAGGCAGAAAAGGAGAGAAAAGATGATTAAGTACGAACCAAGATATGTAGAAGACTTTTATAGTATGACTGATATGGAGAGAGAAAAAATGCGTGTGCGCTGTGGAAAGATTGATACTGGTGCCGTGTTTGAGGCGATTTTTGGAGAAGTAAAATTTGCTTCTTTGAAGATATTGGGTGCGACCAAGATTGATTTTATCCTGACAGAGTTGACGCGGATGCGTGATAAAGGCAACGACCAGAGAGATTGCGAATTGCATTCTTGCCAGTTAGATATGTTGAGGTTGGAATTTGGAAAGGACGAATGTAGCGCAGCAGATTTGGTATCGATGAATGATTATTATTATAACACTCCGCGGGCGAGAATGATGCGAAAACTGCAGGAGACTCTGGAATTGATTGCTAAGACCAGTGTAGTCTGGCCAGAATATTGGGAGCAATGTGATGCCGAGGTGAATTTTGGCGAGCTGAATTATGTGGCGCTGGCGGAGAGAATTACTGGAAATAAAGCGGCGTCTGACTGGGTAACGCCAGTACAAACGGTAATTAAGTGTTCGCCAATGCGTTTCTGGAGTCAATTACAACCGTGGGAGCAGGATTTGCTGCGTTTGGAGTTTGGTACGGAACGGATGCCTTTACGGCAAGTAGCAACGATTACTGACGGGAATTTATTACAGACGTCAATTACTGTCTTGCAAGTTACTTTGGATCGATTGCTGGATAAGCTGTTCTTGGCTTGTCGTAGCGTGCAGTAATTGGCGCAACTTATTTATATATTTATGAAACCCCTGCCGTTTTGGCGGGGTTTTCTAATAGTGACCGCGCTCGAGATCACGCTTTTTGATGGTCTCACGCTTGTCGTATTTCTTTTTGCTTTTGCCGGTGGCGATGACCAGTTTAATATAACGCCCACCTGCAAGCAACCTCACCGGTACGAGCTGTAAGCCGTTTTGCCGGGCACGTTCAAGTAGAGTGATTTGCTTACGTGTCGCCATTAGCTTGATATTCTTAGAAGTATCAGCGCCGAGGGTGAGATTATTTAGCCAGAGCTCGCGATTTCTAATAGTCACAAAAGAGCCTTTGAGCTGGACATGATGGTCGCGGATGGAGCGCACTTCTAGCCCGGTTAAAACCATACCGCAAGTCAATTCTTCCTCTAAGGAATAATCGTAGCGAGCTTTGCGGTTTTCGGTGACGGTACTCGGAGCTTTTTTGGACTTTTTCATGCTTATTATTATAGCGTGTTTCCCTGTTGTTGTCGAGGATGAATTTCCGTCTGGTGTTTTTATGGCTTTTATGTTATACTTGACTAAGTATGAAAATTGCGATTACGACGGACTTGTACTACCCCATGATTAATGGGGTGGCGGTGTTTGCACACAATTTAGCCAAGGGGCTGGCGCGACAGGGGCATGATGTAATGGTGATTTGCCCGAGCTTTTCTGGTAAAAAACATCGTACTAAGCGCGATGGTGTAACGACGGTTTATGTACGTTCAATTCGGTTTCCGCTTTATCCAGATCAGATTAATGAGGTAGCGGAGGGGCGTGAGTTTTTAGGTTTTTCTTTACCGCGCTTAGCTTATAAGAATGGCTTATGGTTAGCGATTAATCCCTATAATGAAATGAAGAAGGCACTTGATAGATTTCATCCGGATGTAATTCATAGTCAGACGGCAGAAGGAGTAGCGATTGCGGCGCGGCGTTATGCTGAGAAATATAATATTCCGCTGGTGGCGACGGGGCATGCTTATCCGGATAATATTACTGGGCAACGCAAAATTTTGAAACCGATTAAAAAGCCACTAGATGCGGTCTTGAGGGTTTATATGGCGAGTTTCTTGAAGCATTCTGAGTACGCTACAATGCCAACAGAGATGGCAATTGAAGATTTAGTACCAAAAAATCGCAAACATTTTCAGGTGACAGTTGAACCACTTTCGAATGGGGTGGATTTGTCAAAATTTGGTCCGAAGAAAGTGGCAAAGAAATATTACCGTAAGTACAAAATTCCCGAGAACGCGCCGATTGTACTATATGTGGGGCGTGTTGACCCCGAGAAGAGTATTGGTGAGGTTATTATGGCGTTTGAGCGTGTGGCTAAGCAGATTCCCGAAGCAATGATGGTAATAGCCGGAGATGGTACAGATAAGAAACGTTTAATGGATCTTGCGGAGAGTCTGGATTTGAAGGAAAAGATTCGTTTTCTCGGGCGTGTGATGCCGCCAGATTTGATGGAAATTTACCGTATGGCGACACTGTTTGCTACCGCCAGCACTACCGAAACTCAAGGTATTGTGCTGATTGAGGCGGCGGCAACTGGTTTGCCACTGGTGGCAGTGGATGCGGGGGCGGTGCGCGAGCTTTGCCAAAACCGTAAAAACGGTGCGTTATGTCGCCCGAAAGATACTTTGCAGATGGCGCGAGCAATGGTGCGAATCTTAAAAGACAAGGAGCTGTGGCAAACTTATCATGAAGGTAGCTTGGAGATTGCCAAGAAGCATGATTTGAACCGCACTTTACAGCGGTTTGAAGAGATTTATGAAGAGGCGATTGTGCTGAAAGGTAAAGAAAAACCCAAAAAGAAGTTGCAACGGCGTAAACGTTAGTGATTACGATGGGTGTTGTAAAATTTACAACATTTGTCAAGAGTTAAAAGGTGATTTTCTTTGATATTTTATAATATTCTTTGGATTATGCAAGGAAAATGCTCTAAAAACATTGACTTTTTGAGAAATGTGTGATATAATGGAGAGATAGGGTGTTTTTTTATCTTCTTGTTTAGGTATAGAAACACGAGTACATTGAGAAAGGAGGTGAGAAGATGTCGAGATTCTTAATGCAAGGTTTTCCTGGGGATGAGCTGGCTTTTGAACAGGCAGTACAGAAATGTCCGAATCTCTCTGGGCAGCGGCTTTCGGCAATCAAAACCGCGCAGGCAACGGCAATCTTAGTGATAGTTTTTGGAATGGCGGCGTACTTTACACGGCTGATTATGTTTGGCGCTTGTATGCTGCTGTGTTTTGTAGTTACGGCGCTAGCTTATCGGGTAGTTTGGGTTTGTAACAAAAGTCTGTATGAGGTTTATCTAGTACTGAGGGTAGATTTAGAAGAAAGGGGGAGGGTGAATGCGAAAAAGTAGTTTGCGTCATCCTTGCGACAAGCTAGTGGTGGGATGTTGGATTCTAATGGTGTTGTCGCTTGTAGCAATGGTGTGCTGGGTGGCTTGGCCACAGGCTATAACAGCAGTATTTCTGATAGTAGTAATGGTGGCATTGGCGATTTGCGTGCAACGAGTTTTTGCTTATGAATATGCTGATGAGGTGTATTTTGAAATGCACGGCGGGAAGGAGAATGAGGATGAATGCGAAAGAAATGCTACTAGATAAGGAAAAAAGTAAAGCAGTGCTTGAGTATGCCCGAACGAATTATTATAAACTATACATGAGCTTTTTGCGGGTGAATATTACGATTGCGGCGCTGGCGCTATTTGCGATTATGGGTGTGTTTATTTGCGCGCAGAGTTTTGCAGCAATGGTGTTGATAGAAGGTTTGTGCCTGTTCTGTGGATGTTTATATCAGCGAAGTCTTGGGTATTATTGGCAAATTCTTGTATTCTTGTATGAGAATGACGCCGTCAAGTCAGAAAGAAGAAAGAGGTGATTGAAGTGTCGTGGCAAAGTCAAAAACGTAAGGTAATTATAAAATATATTAAACATTGTTACCGTGAGATGTATAGAGCTTATGTTATTTTGAATTTGGCAATAATGACGTTAGTCATATTTGCGTTGTTGGGTCTATTGGTTTATACAGAAGATTTCTGGGGATTGCTAATGCTGGAGGCAGAATGCTTGATTTTTGGCTATTTCTGCTGGCGTAGCATTAGGTTCTATCGGCGAGTATTTATATTCTTACACACAACTTATGCCGAAGGAAAAACCGTGGATAGGCCGCAGCCGTATCGCCACGGTGGTCAGCCGATTATAGTTGATATTTTAATGATTATTGGAGCGATTATGTTTGTACTTTCGTGCGATACATTTTGTCATCACTGGTGCGAGAAATTTAATGGCTCGCTAGTGATTGATGATATTGCGATTGTAGTGGGGGTAATCATAGTGGCGGCTAGTGCTGGTATTTTGGTGCATGACTATTTCGAGAGATTCCCGAATACTAATCTGAAGCCGGAAGAACGTTTGTGAAAATTATTCTCACTTTACTAAGAAAATACCGCTCGCTTTGGAGCGGTATTCTTCATGTGCGAGATTTATGCTAGCGGGCGACGCAACGGATAGGATAACCCATACTGCGAGATGAGCCCATATTAGATGTGTAAAAACGACTATTCGCTTCAGTCATAAGAAGAGTTGGACTGTTATATGTGTCAAGTCCAGCGGTTGCGGTTCTATATCCACCTTCTTGACCTACGCGTCTCATAGATTTAGAGTCTAAGGCGATATTGCCAGCTAATACATGGTGCCATGGAGAAAGAGTTGCATTATAGTTATTTTGAATATAGCCACCGTAGTTGCCATAAGATGGTACATTTGTAGGAAAAACATATCCATAAGCGTTAAATAAGTTAGCGGATGTGATTTTGCCGTATTTTTCCCAATAAGATTCCGTGAACCTTGTTTCCAGTTGACCGTCAGGCGCAGAGCCATCAGACCGTGGCAAGTTCCATCCCCTCGGGCAGATGCTGTCCGGCGCATTTTCAGGAGTAAAGTCACCTATCCTACCTGAACTAAGTAAACTAACAGCATTTCCCGCAGTCGCTGTGTTCCACTGGTAATAATTACCCAATAAGTAATGTGCATCGTATTCTCCACCAGCAGAAACATCGCAGCGTTTTTCGGTGTCATAAGTATTGCATTTAATTGCTACCACGGTATCTTGAATGGGTAAGTCAATAGAGCTAGTATTCTGTACCATATTCGTACCGTTCCAGCTATTATGTTCAGCTGCAACATAGGTTGGCGTCCAATTTGTTCCGCTTACATCGACAATATTACCACATTGTTCATTAATATTCTGGTTGATACGGACTGAATTATTTTTATTACTACTTGGAGATTCGTCTGTTGGGTCAGTAGTGCATGTTTTTACATAAGCTGGTACGGCAAGGACATTTTTACCCAAATCCCAGCTATAACTTGTAGTATAATCCGTAGCACTTGCTCCAGAAAGGTCTAGATTATTGCTAACTCTAGTAGCTTCCGTTGGATTCGTCCAATCCGTCTCAATATCCGTATCCACCGCCTTAAGTCCTTCTGCTGGTATGTCTAATGCTAAATTCTGCACCATCCAGCAATTACCATCCGCTAGTTTACTTACCCAATAGACCTTAC
>CAZVTE010000062.1:0-6486 GCA_964629705.1 uncultured Candidatus Saccharibacteria bacterium
TAACACTATTCTTTTTTGTTGGCTATAGTGGGAATTGGGGAACAAGATCCCTAAAAAACGCTCACTCTACGAAAAAGCACTCAGCATTTTAACACTGTACATTTTATAGCCATAATGCTACACTAAAAATATCATGAAAGTCAAAAATCAAAATTCCACCGCTCAAAAAACTGAACAGAGAATTAAGCAAGCTTTCGCTAAACTTGTTCAAGAAAAGGGAAGCCTCAATAATATCACCGTTTCTGAACTGGCAAAAGCAGCCGATATCACCCGTGGCACTTTTTATACTCATTACGACAACATTGCTAGTGTGGCAGCTAGTTTTCGTGAAGAGATCCTTAACGAGTTCTTCAAAGATTTCAAAGAAGTGCATAATCTACAGGATATCGATGATTTTTTTGACAAAATTGCCGCTTATCTAGCTGACCACGAGGATATTTATCGCATGCTAGTTTATTCCAAAAATACTTATCACTTCATGGAGCATCTCAACCGCAAAATCACTCAGAGCTTACAGCAAGCACTTTATCCCAACTCTCAAAAAGGAACTGACCCTAACATTACTTTCTTCGTCAACGGCGCAATCAGCCTAATTATCGCTTATTTTCAAGACCACTCCGAATTTTCTCTCACCCAAATTAGCCTTTATCTCAAAAAAATGTTCCGCAAAATTTTCTTAAAACCCACTAATCTCCAGTAATCTCTTGCCACTGCGCCAAAATTCGACGTACTTCACGTGTATTTTTTGCTTCCATGAGCTTAATTCTAAGCTCTGAAGCACCCACAAACGTCTTAACATAAATCTTAAAATAATGTTTCAATGGTTCGTAGGGCAAACCTTTAATATTGCCGTCTTTATCCAAGTCCTGCCACGAAAAATCCACTTTACTAGCACGCCGCTCGCGAACTCTTTGATCTTCAGCATCAAATAAATCTAAATGCAGGTTAAATAAATCCAAAAGCTCTTTCTTATTCGGTTGATGCAAAGTAAAACAATATGGATTCTCAAACACCCCTCTACCAATCATAAAACCATCCACCCCTGGATACTTTACCGCCAAAGCTTGCGCCTCCGCCAAATCTTTAATATCGCCATTGATAACTAGTTTCGTCTGCGGAGCGATTTCATTACGCAATGCTACGATTTCCGGAATCAAATCATAGTGCGCTGGTACTTTTGACATTTCTTTGCGCGTTCGCAGATGTACTGTTAGCGCCGCCAAATCTTCCTTCAATAAAATCGGTAACCATTCCTTAAACTCATCAAGATAAGTGTAGCCAAGGCGAGTTTTTACTGAGACCGGCAACCTCGTAGCTCTCTTCGCTTGCCGAATACATTCAACCGCTAGCTCTGGCGTACGAATCATTGCTGCACCGCCACCAGCATTATTCACATGCCTATCAGGACATCCCATGTTAATATCTAAGCCTGCAAAACCTAACCCCTCAAGTGCCGCAGCAAGCTCAGCAAAATGCTCGGGATTCTTGCCCCAAATCTGCGCGATAATTGGCGCATCGCTTTTTGCAACTTCCAAGCGCTCCAGCGCGTTTTCACGCCCTTTCTCCGAAGCGAAACTACTTACATTTGTAAATTCCGTAAAAAACAAATCTGGTCGCCCTGCTCGCGCGATTACCTGACGAAACACTACATCCGTCACACCTTCCATTGGCGCCAAGACCGTAAAACCATGCGACAAATTCTCCCAAATATTTTCCATATCATATATTATCGCAAAAACAATATCTTCTGTCAACTAAAAGAATCTGAATTTATTGAATGGATAAAGCCGCATCGAAACCGGACCAATAATCCGACAATACGGAATCGTACCTAAACCAGAACGAGAATCGAACGAATGCGAGCCTTCACGGTTATCGCCCGCCACAAAAATCTCACCTTCTGGTACTACCATATCTACCTGACCAGAAGTATCCTCTTTTGGCCCATTATTAGCATCCACTCGAGTATCATCATCTGGCGAAAAGCCATCTGGATGCTCATCATTATACACGGTCAACTTACCATCTTGAACCACCACACGCTCACCAGGGAACGCAATCACTCTCTTAATGATATATTGATCATTCTTATCAGCAGGAGCTTCGCAAGTCAACGGACCAGTAGCATCACCATTCGCAAACACAATCACCTGCCCACGCTCCGGTATATATTCTTCGCCAAAGAAGTGCGACATCGACACTGCCAAACGATTTACAATTACCCGGTCATCATTTTCTAAGGTATTCAACATGCTCGAACCAACAACATTATACGACCGAAAAACAAAAGTATTTAATATAATTGTCCCAAAGACAATAAAGACCACAAACACTACTAAACTCAATATATCTTTTAAAAGTGGGTGTTTTTGAAAAAACTTTGGTTTTTGTTCCAGCTTCTGTTCCATTAACTTATTGTACCACACTTTCACACAAAAAAGTATGATTTTGCAAAAAAACTAAATCAAAATTTTTGAAGTTGTTTTTAAAAAACTCTGTTATAATAGAGATATGTCAGATTACATATTTATACGTCGCAGTCGCAATTTCTTGAGCTCAGCATTGCACGTGATTTTAAATCTCATGCTAGCCGTGGTCTCAATTGTCGTCACCGTCATTACGGGAAACTGTATTATTGGTTTAATTCTAGTAGTAATTTCTAAATGGCGAGTTTTTGCCGTCAACCATCGCTATTGGCTTTTAAATCTCCGTGCTAACTTAGTAGATTTTATCGTTGGCATTAGTTTTATTCTTCTTGCCTATGCTGCTGGCACTACCTTCTTAACGGTACACTGGGTGCTGATAGTAAGCTACGCAATCTGGTTAATTATCATTAAACCAAGATCATCTGCCGGTTTTACTACCGCTCAAGCCATTATTGCATCCTTATTAGGAGCTACCGCCGCTGCAGTGCTAACGGCTACGCTCGATTCCGCTATCCTGGTTGCTGCCTGTTTCGTGATTGGTTTTGCTGCTAGCCATCATATTATCATTCAGAACAATGAGCAGGATTATCGTTTTATTGCCTCCATCTGCGGTCTCGTGTTTGCAGAGGTAGCTTGGTTATCTCATTCTTGGCTAATTATTTATACTATTGGCAAAACTGGCATCTGTCTGTCGCAGCTAGGAATCATCTTAGCAGTTCTCACATTTGCCTTTTATAAAATTTACGATTACGCCAGCAAGCACAATCATAAAATTCGTTTTGCCGAAGTTGCATTACCAATCGTATTCAGCGTTGCTGTTATTGCAGTATTAATAATTAGCTTCAGTCAACCAAGATTTAACATTTATTAAAGGAGGAATATGGAAAAAGATAATCTCAATGAAAAAACTGGTGAAGATTTAAACCCTAAAAAGCCAACACAGGCTACCCAGAAAAAGTCAAAACCCACTAAAGAACCGAGCAATTTTACTAAAAAATGTTCTTCCATGAGTTTTCGTTCTGTAATTATAACCTTAGTCTCAATCTCGTTAGTCGCATCCGTCTCCAGTTTTATCTATATGCTTTACGATATTAACCGCGACAACACGCCAATCACTTTTTATGGCAATGGTACCGATGGCAACTCTGCTAACTTCACTGAAGGTTCAATCGCCGAAGTCGCTAGCAAAGTTGCGCCTGGGGTAGTTTCCATTGTTACCGAAACTCGTACTACTGGTTGGTTCGGTAGTGACACCGCCACCTCTGCTGGTACTGGCATGATCGTTTCTAGTAATGGCTATGTTCTCACCAACAAACATGTCATTGACGGAGCAAATAATATCAGCGTAGTCTTAGATGATGGCACCACTTTTGATAATGTAAAATTAATTGGTAGCGACCCACTGAACGATGTTGCCTTTCTTAAAATTGATAACGTATCCGATTTACCAACCGTCAAACTGGGTGATTCTAAAACCTTAACCGCTGGCCAACAAGTAATTGCCATTGGCAACGCCCTTGGTCAATACCAAAATACCATCACCGCCGGCGTAATTTCTGGCACTGGACGCTCACTCATTGCTACTGATAGCACCGGTTCTTCCGCCGAGCAACTCACCGATATGATTCAAACCGATGCGGCTATCAATGCTGGCAACTCTGGAGGCCCGCTCGTCAACGCTGCCGGCGAAGTGATTGGCATCAATACTGCTACTTCTTCTAGTGCTGACGGTATCGGCTTTGCCATTCCAATCTCTAGCGTCAACGGTATGCTAAAAGAAGTTCTAGAGAAGAACACCGCTGACCGCTCATATATCGGTATTTATTACCAAAATATCACTCCAGACGTTGCCGCTTCTTACAACTTACCAGTTTCTAGTGGTGCTTACATTTACAGCTCTGAAAAATACTCGCCAGTTATTACCGATAGCCCAGCTGCTAAGGCCGGCCTTAAGGAAAAAGATATTATCACGGCCGTCAATGGCATCAAAATTGGCAACTCTTCCTCATTATCGTCCTTACTAGGGGAGTATCGTCCAGGTGACACCATCCAACTTACCGTGCTACGTGATGGCAAAGAGCAGGGAATCAAAGTTACTCTCGGAAGTTACAACGAAATTAACAAGGCTAATAGCAATAAGAAATAATAGTTACACTATTATTGGTTCAAGAAGAGCCATCCTACAGCACAATGGGTGGCTCTTTACCCTCATCACGCTCACGTAATTCTGCACTGGTGAATTTCTCAAAATTCTGACATAGGCTCAACATCGCATTTAAGTCACCACCTTTTAGCTCTTCTTCTGTTTTGTGAATCAGTTTCTGCTCTTCGTAATCCCACCAAAAACGTTGTCGATTCTCAAATAACAAGCAAAATCCTTCAGTTTTAAGATGTATAAATCCACGACCTCTCGCCATCTCGATCAATTCTTGATGCTGACAAGGATCCGCCTCTATTATTACGTAATCTGCATTTATATCACGAGAAACTTCCTTGAAAAACCTTTCATAAAATGACAAACCATTTTTTGTGGTAGAATAAAGTGCTCGCTTTGGCTCGTAACTCAGTGTAGTTTTATCTAGCCATTCCCAATCCGGATTAACATACGGCAAATTCGCTACCACTACATCAAAATGCCTATCATCTAATTCTAAGTTATATTTATCATCAGCAAAACAATCAACCCTATTAAATTCAAAATCTCGGAATAAGTTAGACTGGTAAAACTCAATTTCCGCATGGTGATACAGACTATTTTGCCAAGCAATCTCCAATGCTGGCTCACTCACGTCTGAAGCAATTACCTCACTTTCCGGAAACTCGAGCTTCAAAGTGATTGCTACACAACCACTGCCAGTACCGACTTCTACCAGACGGGGGCTCTCAGGTAACTTCAGCTGTTTCACCAAATTTATAATACTCTCGGTCTCTACTCGCGGAATCAATACGGCCGGAGTTACCAAAAAATCCCGCGCATAAAACTCCTTCCGTCCAAAAATATAAGCCAGCGGCACACCCTTTGCACGCCCATTCACTGCTATTTCCGCATACTGCAGCATTGCGTTCATGTAATTACCATAGACCGCACTCGAACAAGGCGTATACTGAGAAGCAATAACCGCATCTCTAATTGTCGGATATTTTAACTCCTCATGCGTAATATAACCCCCAGGAGTCTCTAAGACTTTCGTCACCAACTCTCGTTTTGGATAATCTTCCGATATTATATCAGCTATATCTTTATCTTGATTCAGAATAATCCAGCTCCGGTCTGGCATCCCATCTGGATGCGTAAAATATTCCAACGCAATCAATTCCGCATCTAAGCGATTTATTCGTTCTTCTGCCTCTTTTAGCCAATCTTCCAAAGTCATAATATTTATAATACCCTATACTTCCATTATACCACACTTTGCTCAAAAAATCAAGTACTTTTTTCATAAAAATGACCATTTTCGCTTAAAATCTTAAAAACTAGCTTAAAAGAAGTGGTCAGAACGAAAAATCAGACGTTGCTGCAATTATAGCCATTAACTCTCGCTAGCCAAATTACCGCGTTCGGCTTTTGCCAACTCTTTAATCAAATCTTCAATGTCGCCATTCATCGCCTGAGGAATATTAGAACGCGAATAATGAATCCGGTGATCCGTAATCCGATCCTGCGGAAAATTATATGTCCGAATTTTCTCACTGCGATCACCCGACCCAATCAGACTCTTGCGTGCCGCACTGGCCGCTTTCATATCTTCCTGCTTTTGTTTTTCTACTAAGCGACTCCGCAAAACTGCCATTGCTTTCACCCGGTTCTGCTGCTGCGAGCGCTCATCTTGCATTGCTACCACAATCCCAGTCGGCAAATGCGTAATCCGTACCGCCGAATCAGTCGTATTCACACCTTGACCACCATGACCGCCAGAGCGATAAATATCAATCCTCAAATCTTCCGGTTTAATCTCAATATCAGACTCTGCCACCTCCGGCAAAACAGCTACCGTTGCAGTAGAAGTATGAATTCGCCCTTGAGACTCTGTCACCGGCACACGTTGCACTCGATGCACGC
>CAZVTE010000063.1:0-6350 GCA_964629705.1 uncultured Candidatus Saccharibacteria bacterium
CATATCAAAAGCGTTTCCACACTCAATTTCCTGTAGCACCGCACTATAAAAATCCTCGTGTACCAAGCGAATTCCAGTTCCCTGAAACCTCTGCTCCAGCACTTTTAGCGCATTCTCGTCTCGATCGACCAGAACACTAGCTTTATAGTTCTGTGTTACGCCCAAAATCTCGCTCGCGTGCCCTCCATACCCAGCCGTGAGGTCTAAATACGACTCTCCAAGGCGTGGCCTAAGCACTGCAAGCACTTCTGATAATAACACGGGTTTATGAAGTTCTTCCATGTATATATTATACATCTTTTGTTTGAGATCGTGCAACTAGAAACTTCAGCGTTTTTGTGTTTGACATAATTTTTGTTTAAGTTTTTATACACTTGAATCTACCATAACCGCTCAGCCTAAGCCGAACATAGAAGTTATGGCCGTTGAGAGACTTATCGTGTAAAGTGGGTTGATTCGAGTCTAAAATAAATCAGACTCAATAGAGTTAATTGGGAGGTGTTTGTTAGAAGTACTTATTGGTTTAGGTTTCGCGTATCCCAAACGCGCGCCGAAACTCCTAGTTGTGCGATCTCAAACTAATATTAATGTGCTAAATTGTAATTTTGTTTCTTGTGTTTGTGTTAGCTCCACTCAGATTCAATATCTTTCTGTATGGTTGCTTCCACTGACTTAAGTATAAAGGATTTTTTAAAAAAACACAAGGGCTTTTTTGGACTTTTTTCACCCATTTTTTGCCTTTTTATCAAATTACAACATAATATTCAAAATATATCAATTTTACAGAGAAAAAGTTTTTCGCAACCTGTGGAAAACTTTTTTACGATTTTCGATTTTTTTCGTTCTACTAGCCAAGTGTTATTTCTAGATTTTATTTTCATTTTCTTAAAATATCTTTAAACTCAAACTTCCCAAAATCTGTTTTCACTTTTATAAAATATCTCACAATTTTTCTACCACAAAAATATGACCCCAGTAAATCACCGGGGTCTTTTCTCTTAAACTCGAAATCTTACATTACCGTCAACACATTGCTGTCAATTCGAACAAGATTGCAAACAACTCTTCGTACAGCTCTTCTGCCGTAGCGCATTTCAGCCGTTGCGGTTCCATCACGACATTTCCCCACCATAATCGCAGGCCAACTGTACAAACATAGCCCGAAGTAGCCTCCTGCAAGCACAGCGAAATACCATAATACCGAAACAACATTGCCAACATATTTACCGTATACCGCGCGTCCAACATTGGCCGCGCCAATAATTCACTCTTCAAATCCCGCACCAGAGCTAGCTTGAGCAATTTACTCCCAAATCGGTAAACTTCTTCCTTGCCAGTCAGCACACTCCGCATCCCCCTAGCAAATTTCTCACTCACCCTTACTTCATCAATCATACCTAGGTAATCAAAAATTCCTCGGCACAACTCGTAGAA
The DNA here is from genome assembly GCA_964629705.1 of uncultured Candidatus Saccharibacteria bacterium. Taxonomy (GTDB): domain Bacteria; phylum Patescibacteriota; class Saccharimonadia; order Saccharimonadales; family Saccharimonadaceae; genus Nanosyncoccus. Next base: position 1,435 of record CAZVTE010000063.1, read on the forward strand.
GAGTTGATTCTCCAGCGACAACGCCAAACCACTAGGATTCACTCCGCTCAGCAATTGCCGCACTTGCAAAATTGCCACCAGATTAAATTTTCCTACCAGAAAGACCTCTTCTTCAGCCGTCTCTGTTGCATGCAGAATCCCCAGCCACATTCTTGATTCCAGCCCCGGTAAACGTTCTGCCAGCTCATTCCAATATTTCTCAGAATACTCCATATTCTGAATCAAATTGGTATCGCCTGTCAGCGCCTTGATTGCAATCCAATCCTCACCATCAATCACAAAGTTGAACAGAGCGCCGCCCTGTTCCGTAACCATCGGAGCAAGCGAATTAAACGCTAATAGTTCCGGCAACTTTGCCGGTTTAAGTCTCTCTGATCCGATAAACATTCCCCATGGCGGCTCGGCTGACATCACTTTGGCTATTACTTGTTTAATCAGCTTTTCTGAAGCCGTCAAATCCGCGTCATTGTCGTTTATTTCTTTCTTCGGGTTCAGGAGCTTCGTTGCCTTTGTCAAGAAAACTGCGCAAGCTCGTGTCCGCGCCGCGTCATCCTGGCACTGCTCATAATCATTACCGAACTCTCGCACAGCACCACCAAGCATTTTATCTGCCATTCCTACAAACAGTGATAGCAACAAATTATACAGTCTCGCATACTGATAGTTGAAATAACCCGTAATCAGCTGGTCGTCCGCCTCGATTGTCAACTCATCATCCGCACAGAAAGGACTGCCTAAAATATTGCCACACAAATGATTCTGATAAATTTTCCCCAGCACTGTGTACCTAAAGGTCGACAATTCCGCTACTACCTTGCCGCTCTTCGCATCTCGCCAGAAGCACAAATGTAAGTTCAGATTCTCCGCTTTCCTGCACAGTTCCTCCATTTCCAGTGGCGATTGATCGTTAATCCGACCCAAAAACTTCAACTTGCGCTTTGGCTTTGGCGTCTCGGTCTCTCGCTGCGGCTGTCTTGTTTCTGTACCTGGATACTTATCTGGCTTCGCCCGCTTCATTTCCACATCCACATGCTTATCCAACTCGGCCTTCTGCCCCGACATTTTTATCTCTGATTCCGCTTTCGCTTTTATATCTGGTCGCGAATCCGGTTTCGCCTGCAACGACTTCGTTTGCGCTGCCTGTGCCTTGGCCATATTCGGCTTCGCATCTGGCTGTTTTGATTGCGCCATTTGTGCCTCAGTTGTATTCGTCCTAACTTTCTCTGACTCAGTTTCTTTCTTTGGCTGCTCCGGCTGCACTTCATCGCCAACCTGCCTGCGCGGTCTCCTCATCACAACTCTGATATCACCCATCATTGCCTCAAAAACATTCATCATTTCACCAAAGTCACTCATCATCTCGTACATTTGCCCCATCGCTTCTCTCAGACCCATCATGTTTCCTCCTTTTTCTGACTCACTTCTGCTACTTCAACACATCCCAAACCACTCGGCTGTAATTTCAAAAAATTTCAAGTTATTTTAAATTACTTAAATCCGAGTTTTGGGGTTTACTTATCCATTCTATCACGGATTAGTAATTTTGTCAATATTATCTCTTATTATCATATCTACCGCCCAAAGCCCTCTTCTCGGGCACACAAAAGCTCCAGTATCACTACCAGAGCTATTGTATCTATTGATTAAAATTCCTAGTCAATCGACTCCCGTAAGCTTCTCAGCGCTAAATTCATCGTGCCAAACCACACATCACTAAACTCCTGCAAATTACCACGCAAAGTTTTTTCTCGCATTCCGCCAGTCAAGCCTTCACCCTGCACCATAAAATTCGCCTGATAACTAAAGAACTTCTTAAACTGCACCATCGGCCGCCACGCCGTAATTCCTAGAAACACCGCCAGTGGTGTTGTCAGCTCCCAAATCTCATACATGATCTCAGCCACATCACCCTGCATAGTTTCTGCTACCGCCGCCAAAAATCCCTCCAGCTGCAACTGCGCATCAAAATCATCCAAATTTACCCGTATGATTTCCGTTTTCACGTCATCTTTACGCATAATCTTCACGATACTTGTCGCATCATTCAGCATCGTCACCGCCGATTCTTCCTGCCATTCCAGCTGATTCCGCTCCAGAAAAGGCTTACTCAGTTCAAAGAATGCCGTATTTTCTGCCCGAATCGCTTCTTGCACCCGCTGCGCTTGCAATTTCTCCCGAGTCAAGCCTTTATATAGCAACCGCCGCAAAATCGCAATCCCCCTCGGAATAAACAGCGTTCGCACATAAATACCTGTCGTATCCATTGTCAGCAGCACACTCCAGATATAATCCTGCTGAAAGTTAAAATCTTCCATAATCTGACGCCCTAATACTGTCTCTGCCGTCGTCTCCAGACACAAGAATTCTATAGTCTTTTCATCCTTTGCGCCATAAGACAAATCATTCGTAAGTCTCGCCTCCAGCGCAAACGTCAGCTTACACAAAGCGTTCATCGCCTGCACGTCCGCATCTTCATAATGGCGATAACGTGGCGCCTCTGCATAGCGGATATATCTACCCAGATATACAGTTACCTTCTTTTGTGTGCCGTCTTCTAAATCACCTTTATCGGTCTCCACTAACATCGTGTTTTCTTCCTCCGTCATTTCCTTCTGTTCCTGCATTTTGCTCCTCCTCTTTCAGACATCCCAAGCTGACTGGTTAGGTTCTAAGAACTATTTCATAAGATACCTAAATCCAGTCATAGATTTACTCTTCCAAAATAGCACAGAATAGCGTTTTTGTCAATATTTTGGCTTAATTCTCCCTCAAAAACCTCTTCCCTTGAGGTCTTAGTTGTGCTATACTAGAGAAAATAAGTGAGGTAAGTTTTATATGGATTCATCTGAGAATAATCAGCCTGCGACCGCAGTGACTGAGACAACCGCAACAACCGAGACAACTGAAGTAGCTGATACTAGCACCGCTGACACAGCAACCGCTACAGCAGATTCTGCTAGCACCAGCCAGCCAGAAGCTAGTGATAGTAATGATGATAATAGTAACTCAGAGAACACCCCTAACGAAGATTATAGTGTAGAAGTAAATCACATCGACCCTGCTGAATCCGTTGGAGAAAATTTCAAAATCAATCTTAATGATGGCTCCACCCCAGAGACCGATTCTACTTCCCCATCAGATTTGTTCCAAGAAGGCCCATCCTCTGGTAGTTACGACCCCGATAAACCCGAACCTTTCGACGTTTTTCATTGGGCCAACGAAGTTGACGAGATGAAAAATAATATTTCGGTCGAGCTGTTCTTGTTTAATAAAAATTACACTCCTTACAAAGTGCGTTATTCCGACCAACTCACTGCTACCGTCAAGGCAATGTTTATGCAAGAAGCCACCGGCTACGTTATCAAAGAATCCGACAAGGGTCTCGAATGTCGCGAATTCGAAAAATCTGATGGTGAAGAAAACGTAATTTATCGCACTTCTCTTTCTAAGGTTGGTCGCGCCGAAACTTTAATTCACCTCATCGAAAAAGAGTATCGCAACATCGACTCTTTCACTGACCACACCGATGAATTCAAAAAAGTTAAAGGTATCCTTGCGCGTTTCACTTATCCTGGCGGCGAAGGTCAAAAGAGTTTCTATATCGCTAAGGCAATCTCACCATCTTCTGCCCTCAAAGGCGCTACCTCATGGGAACTTAATAGTGACAATTTCGAGCCTTTCTCTGCCGAAGTTGCTCTTAAAATGCCTGCCGATAATCAAGTTGCCATTATTGATGGTACTGTAATAATTTTTAATCAAGCCAAATTTGAGGCTCTCTTCCAATATAATTATAAATCTCAAGTCATTGCCGATGCCAAAGCTAAAGAACTTTCCGAAAAATACAAGCTTTCTTTTGCTGAAGGTCTGACACTTAATTCCCTCTTGCAAGACCGCAAGCCGTTAGTCAAAAAATTACAATCACTCGATATTAGCGAACAAATGCCACAAGACAAGCTCATTGATTACGCTGACGAAATGCAACTCGAGCTCATGACTGATGATGATGGCTCAATTATCATTATGGATGACAAAGATCTAAATATGTTTATCAATCTGCTCGCCGAAGATTATTTCATTTCCCCAGTCAATGGACGTCGCTACGAAATTAAATCCAAAAAACTCCTCTCCGAACCCGATGGCGGCGAACCACCAAGAGGATAGCGAATAGAAGAAACATTTTATGCTTCTTCTTGAGTGGCGCAGTAGTGGACAAGGACGAAGTTTGCTCCACCACGTGGCGCGGAGGAGACGAGCGAAGAATAAATATTTGTTTTACAGAGGTAACATAAAAACAATCAAGCGGCGACTTGACTGTTTTTATAAAAGCCACAGTCTTTTGCTAAACAATCAAGTGGCGACTTGACTGTTTTTTAACATTTTTGGTGTTAGCTCAGAACGGTCAAGTCTACACTTGACCGTTCTCTACCATAGCATATCAGACCGAATACTGCTTCAGATTATAAGAAATAACCTTACAATCCAATCATTGTATCTAACGCGCCAGACAACGCACAGCAAAACCGCGATGACGGTTGATATTCATTTTTGTATTAATTACTGTATCGCTAAAGATTAATCCATAGCTATTCGAACTGGAGAATATCATATTCGTCGTATAGGCACCTTGACGACCTAAACCCGTCAGCTTGTTTTGATCCGGAGCCGGGTTTATGTCTCCTTCCGACACGAAGTAAAAAGGCGCAACCGTAATCTCCGCTATACTAGTAATATCATATACGCTAACAAGATTTGCATACGACTTTTCATCCTGACGATTCGGTAAAGTCCACCCTTTTGGACAAATTGAAGTTTGAGAGACGGTCTCAGCCTCAGCACTATCCACCCCTGCCGTCGCAGCACCAAATTGGTAATAATTACCCAATAAATAGTGCGCGTTGATTGCATTATCATCATAT
>CAZVTE010000064.1:0-6303 GCA_964629705.1 uncultured Candidatus Saccharibacteria bacterium
CCCCCGAATGCCGGGACCAGAACCCGGTGCCTTACCACTTGGCGAATCCCCAATATCCATGTTAAAATAGGAGCTCAACTTCACTGCTGCAAAATCATCGCCCTGAGCCACAATCTAAACTCAAACTACACTCATTATATATCAGGATTTCACTAAAATCAAGCCCTATATTATCACCATTTGCTTCAAAAGCTATTCTATGCTATTATAGAATAAGTTACACAAAAAAACGCACTTTACTAGCAAAGGAGATTCAGTATGTCATTATCAATTTCAAGTTTCAGAGACCTACCACAAGACAACCCTTATCAATCTGGCTGCAACTGTCTGCTCGTCATGCGTAATTTTAGTATTTCTGCTACTAAGGAAGCTTTTCTCTACAATTCTTCGAGCGCAGAAATCGATTTTTATCAGACTATGATTAGTCTATTGATTCCAGATGCAGTTCAAGAAGACAAAACTAAGAACGAGACACAAGCAGAAAAACAGTCACCAAACCAACCAGACAAATTCAGTCAGCTCCTACCAGAGACAGAAATTGAGCTATACCACTATGCAGTTTACGGCTCTTTGTATACGAGTCAAGAGAGCGAGGCCTGGCACCGAGCAATTGCCAATCGCACCTTTCGCGATGACACCGCCAAGAGATGCAATAACCGTGTCCGCAAGCTACTGACGCGCTGCGCTCAAAAAATGTACGATATGATCACGGCACGAGATATCTGCCAAGCAAATCCCTGCAGACTTGAACCAAGCACCGTCTTTTCCTTCAGAAAACTTGCCGACACGCTTGACGCTCTAATGAAACAGGAAGTAATTACTGCCAAATATCGTGACGACAAGCTAGTTACCGCAACCGCATACCTGCAATACATGCTCTAAATCTCACGTTTTCGTACTTTATCTACTTTTCAAGGAGTGCTTTGCTTTTTCACGCAAAAGTACTCCTCTTTTTCTTGTCAAGCTTTTTCGAGCACATTTTAGCTAAAATTGTCGAAATTACAACATTTTGTATAAAATATTTGTTCAAAAGTATTTACTTTTCGTTAATAGTGTGATATAATAAAAAGATAAGGCAATCTTATTGCCAAGTAGTCTAAAAACAGTGGTAACATAAAGCCACTATTGCACCTTGAAAGGAGAAATAATATGCCAAAAAGATTGAAGCTCACCCCTATCACAGGCAAACAGCCAGTGCACGAAGTCTGTAATATTTACCTCTTGCGTCATTTTATCTGCGAAGGCAACGCCGCCGAGTTAATCGAGAACGCTTATAGTTATGCCGAGGTAATGTGTTGTTTAAAATACGTCTTTACTCCAGAAGAAATCGAATCGGAAAGAGCGCATGACCTCTACATCCCTAATTATCATATTTATGAACTTTTTAACGACGCCGCCATAGACGCCTACGCCGAGACTTGGAGTAATTCACGCCGTAGTATAACCGTAAAGCCTTTTCATCGCTCATACTACAATAGGTTAGCCTTAGTAATAACCGCTGCTTCCAAAATGCGTGATATTTTAGAGTCAAAAAAATTACAGCAAAAACAGCCATGTCTGGTGAGTACCTGGCAAAAGCAAGAATTGCTGCGTATCGCTCAGTCAATCGACGCCGCCAGAGAACGTGGTTTATTACCTAAAGCCGAACATAGCAAAACTTGCGCCAGCATCGTTGACGAAGTCTTCCGTATCGATCCACTTACATTATAGCTCCTTCATTTTTATTATTAGGGTGTCCGCCCAGCAACGTGGACACCTTTTTCACAAAAACTCTTCCCAAAATTGACAACCCATGCTACAATAAACTTGACAGTCTGGTATCAGACTTTTTTTGTTAATCAGAGCAGTGAGGAGCTCCTAGCAAAAAATTGACCAGACATAAGGAAAGGAAATATATGGCTAAAGAAACCACCGACGCAAAAGCACAACCGGATGCCGCCCCAGAGGCTACTGCATCCGCTCAAAACAAAACAGCAGAACCAACTACTCAAGTTTCAAAAGAAACGGAAAAAACCGTAGAAAAAGTAGAAGACCAAAAAGCAACAGAAACAACGGAGCCAGTAGCGGACAGCACAAAAAGCGCCGCAGAAAACGCGGCAAAAACCAACGAGACTAGCCTCGACACAAAGACTCCAGAACCTGCTACAGAAAAAACCGAAGAGCAAGAAAAAGAGAAACAGACCGATGCAAAATCTGAGGCAGCCACAGAAACCAAAACGGAAAAGGTCGAGAAGAAAGAAGACGTAGAAGCAATCGAAAAAACACCTAAAAAACAAGATGCCAAGGCAGAAGCTACCCAAAAAGACGATAACAAGAGTAGCAAAGATGAAAATAGCGCCCCAAAGGCTGCTAAAAAGTCAATCAAAACTGATAAAAAAGCCAACAAAGACAAAAAGGAAGAGAAAGATATTAAAGAAGTTTTCTTCCTCGTCCGTCCATTTGTCCGTTTTGGTCGCTACATTCGGGATTCTTGGCGCGAGATTCGTCAAGTTCGCTGGCCAAACCGCACCAGCACCTGGAAAATGACCCTTGCGGTTTTGGGTTATTGTGCAATTTTCATGGCATTCTTGCTTTTGCTTGACATGTTCTTCACCTGGCTATTTGACTTATTATTAAACAAATAATTTAAAAGAGGAGAATAAAAAATGGCAGTAAATCGATACGATGATACGCGTGCATGGTACGCAATTAGTACTTATAGTGGCTACGAAGATAAGGTTGCCGACAGTATCAAACAGCGTTTGGGTACACCAGAATTCGAAGGTCAAATTTTCGATGCTATTGTACCAAAAGAAAAACGCATCGAAATCAAAAATGGCAAACGCAAAGTTGTAGAACGAAAAATTTTCCAAGGTTATGTGCTGGTTGAAATGCGCCTTTCCGATGAAACTTGGTACATTGTTCGCAACACTCCAGGAGTTACTGGCTTTATTGGCAACGGCACTAAACCAACTCCAGTTTCCAATGCTGAAATTGCCAAAATCAAGAAACGTATGGGCGTAGAAGATCCAAAATATTCAGTAAACTACGAAATCGAAGAAGTAGTTTCTATTATCGATGGTCCATTCAAGGGCTTCGAGGGCACAATTGCCGAAATTGATACTACTAAAGGTAAACTCAAAGTGATGGTTTCGATGTTCGGTCGTGAAACTCCAGTTGAGCTAGACGCATTGCAAGTCAAAAAGATTTAATCGCTAGAAACACTAAGTTTGTCAGAAGTTCCTGTTGCTCGCAGGAACTTCTTGTGCTAAAATAAAAACATGAATTTTCTTAAGAATATCTTTAAACCCAAAAATGAAACCGCTAATGATTCCGGCAACAATGGCTGGAATTCTCTTCAAAACGCAGAGGCTGAAAGAAAGGAAGCCGAAAAGCGCCAGATGCACGAAGATAAAGCTACTATGGCGTTGCTTTACGACAACCCTAACGCTCTCTTTCAGAATGAAGCAGCCGAACCGACCGAATCTGAACGCATCGAGTTGTATCGCAAAATTTATAACAACGAAATCGGCGTTAGGCAAATGCGTGATTTATTACTAAACATCGCCCCACCAGCCTACACCCGTAATGGTTCGCCAGAAAAGGTTTTTGACAATTTAAGCGACTCGTATAGCGCCAACATTTTTCGTTTTGTTAATGGTTTCGACAATAATGCTCAGAATCCCACTCGGCTTGACGCCAGTATTGTCGAAAGGACTATTTCGCTCTATCCCACACCATACGAGTTTGAGCCGGTCGCCGATGAAATGATTCGTCAAATTGACGAGCAAGGCTCTAGCGACAATTACAATCAGTATGTCAAAAGTATGATTGATTTTAAGAAAAATATTTACGGCAAACGCCAAGAATACTACTACACACTTGAAGATATTACCAGTCAGGCTCGCCAACAAAAGCATACTGACGATACCAACCGCAGAATCGAAGTGCAGCAAAATTCACCGCTAGATTACCAACCGCCGCAAAGCGATAGAGGCTATTATTCTCCGGAAGCACAAGCCGCCTTCTATTCTAACGATAGCGAAGAATAATCTCATCTTCTCATTATATCACACCCTGTTCAAAAAGTCAATAGAAAAGTTGCATTTCGTCAAAAATTATAGTATTTTCTATTTATTTTATTAAATTTATCTATTAAAACTATTGACAAAATTACATATCTGTGCTACAATAGAGCCAGAAATAGTACTTACACTATTAGCAAGGGGGAAATTAAAAATGAGTAAAAAATCTTATAGTCACACAGGCTTTCTTGGGCTAGGAACATTCTTTTGGCAGCTAAAAACGGGGGATGAACCATTAAATATGTCAGCTGACTACATTAAAAATCGTTGGTTAGCCAAAAAAGTTTTCCAGTTTAAGTTCATCACTGAAGCAATCTGGAAATCAGACTACGATACCTTATCACACATCTGGGAGGAGTGGAATCTGAACAGGCGCTGGCGTAGAGTTTGGCCTTATCTAGGGAAAGCCATCCAACATGGTATCGTAGTTACTCCGCACTCGGGAGGATATTGCCAATTACTCTTCACTAAAGATCGTCTTGAGAACACCAGCGATCCTGACTATGTCTTCATAGGAATACCAATGCTAGAAATGCAGCTAACATGGCTAGGAACAAAAGTCCTAATCAAAATCTTACGTAAAGCCACTGCCACTTCGGATTACGATGCCTGGTTTCAGCATTTTAGCGCGGCAAACCTCAAAACTGGAGCCCTTCAAGTTTGTCATGAGCATTACGCCTTTGGCTGCTGGCACCAGAATAAACGCCTGTGGGGAATCATTGAGCTATTCGAGGACCAGAGAAGAAAAGATGTCTTCGATTATTGGGAATACTATCACGAGTTCTGGGACAGCTCTTATTCTGACTAACGGCTAACACTCATTTGCTCTTTTCAACGCAAAAAGCTGACCCTAACCGGCCAGCTTTTTAGTTTTTAAGCTTTTCGAGCTTAATCTTCGACTTCTACGCCCATCGAGCGTGCTGTACCAGCGACAATCTTCACTGCACCATCAAGGTCAATTGCATTCAATTGGTCCATCTTGATTTTGGCAATTTCCTCAAGATCGGCGCGAGAAATCTTGCCTACTTTCTCAGTGTTTGGCTTGCCAGAACCTTTATCGATTTTGATTTTGTCACGAATCAAATCGTCCACCGGCTGACCCAAACATACCCAGTCGAAAGTGCGATCATCGTACACTTTAATATGTACAATCACATTTTTACCAGCATATTCCTTGGTTTTTTCGTTAAATGGATTGATAAAGTCCATCATATTCAAACCCCACTGACCTAGTGTAGAACCAACTGGAGGACCAGCCGTAGCCTTACCACCAGGAATACGAAGTTTAAGATTTCCTTGTACCTGTTTTGCCATAATATTTCCTTTTTTCTCGGCTGAAGCTACCGAGACGATTACTTAATAATCGTGCGTAACACCCTTATTATAGCACAGGCTACTACTTTTGGAAAGCCCTCGAACTCGAAAATCTAGCAGCTAGCGCACAAGACAACGAATCGGAGCACCACTATTATCGAGAGATGCTGACCCAAGAGGTGAATGTATAATAGCCTGTGTAAAATACAAAACTGCACGCGCAGAGTCGGTCGTTTTTATTCGATAATAGCCTTCTCCTCCTACAGCCCAAAGAACCCCAGTTTTATTATCATGTAATGGATCAGTTCCACCAGCCATCGCCAGATAAAACGGTCTCTTGCGAATTGAATAAGCCTCGCTTCCGGTAAGATTAGCTACATCTTTGTTAAACACATAGCCATAAACACTGAATAGTTCTTGATACGAATGATCACCATATGGTATAGTCCAATTCTTAGGGCAAATTGTACTATCTGCCGTCTGTGGATTATTACCAGCAAAAGCCGCTATTGCAGCATAGTAATTTCCCGTGAGATAATGTGCGTCATATTCTTTCGTAATGCTATTGATTGCGCCAGTGTCATCTGCAATCCAAGTAGGTGTCCAGCCATTGCTAACGTCCTGCAAAACTTCTCCGCATAGAGATATATCAGTGTTACTAGGAAGATTGCAAAAGAGACTACTACTCGCTGGATTCTTCTCAACGAATTCGCCAATATTCCAGCTATAGGCAGCCGGAACATTACTAGTTCCAAAATCATTACTAGTAATTGTTGTAATTGGCGGATACTGACTGTCCTTGTTCCAATCTTCAGTAATATCTGTATCATTCTTGGATAAACCTTTGTCTGCATCAATATCTAGCGCTAGATTCTGTACCATCCAGCAATTCTGATCCGCTAGCTTACTCACCCAGTATTTCTTA
>CAZVTE010000065.1:0-6268 GCA_964629705.1 uncultured Candidatus Saccharibacteria bacterium
GATATAAAAATATTTTTCATGTGTCAGTTTTATGATATAGATCAAAGGTCGAATGCAAGGCGTAAACGACAATCTTGCCGCAAACGCAAAGCAGGATCTAAGAAAACGAAGCACAAAATTAACTCTCGCTCCAAGAAGAACAAGAGTTAATTTAATCAACTAAAACTGTCCCTATTCTATCAAGATATTAAAAGATTGGCAAGGGGTTTCGCCAAATATAGCTGCCGGAAACGCTATTTTGATATAAAATTAACATTGTAAAAATGGGAATAAGCATATGTTGCAATGATAATTTCAACATCTCTTATGCACATCAAAAACAATCCAGTACTAAACCAGCTTATGTTTACATTCTAGCATACAATATGGAAAAAGTCAATAGTTCTCTTATCTCTGTTAGTGTGATAAAATATAACCATGCCCGAGTGGCGGAATTGGCAGACGCGCTAGCTTCAGGTGCTAGTTCGAGCAATCGAGTGCAGGTTCAACCCCTGTCTCGGGCACCAAGTCCTAACTATGATTACTTTTGTAATTATAGTTAGAACTTTGAGCAATATTAAGTTTATATCGATGGCCGTAGGCTCAGGTTCACAAAACTAAGATTTGCGAGTGAAAAGAAAATTTATTTTCTTTCCCGAGAAACCGCAAGTTTTTCTGATATTCTTCAGAAAATTAGCTGCTTGTCTCAGTGTTTTCCGAACCGACGCCCAGCGGTAGTGTTTTACGAAGTAAAATCTGCTCCCCTGTCTCAAACGCTACGCCTTTTCCGTAAACCGCAGATTTTTAACGTGACCCAGAAAATCAGTTATTCACCTTTCTATCGCTTTTTTTGGGACAACAAAGTTTATTTCAAGATTCAATTACCTACCAAGAACTATGATCAAAAGTGAACCAATAAATCAAGCGCAGCAGCCAGTTAGTTATAAAAGAAACTGGCTAAGTTTTTTAGCGGTCGCTAGTTTTATCGGTGTTTGTGTAGTCGTAATTTTTCAGTATATCATTCCTCTAGTCGTAGTCGTTTTTTGCTCATTGATAATGTTTTATGACACTTTGCAAGGTAATATGCGTTGGCTAGAAGGTATTCTAAATTATTATAGTATTGTTACGTGTTGTAGCTTTTTAATAATGTCTTTAGCGGTTATAGGCAATTTTATAGTGCTGCTGAAAATCCAAAGCCTCGAAAAACTCGAAACGCGCAATCGTAATCTGCTTTGGGTTGGTGGAAGCAGCCTCGTAATCCTTTTGATTGCTATGAGCTTTGTTCTACATCTTTCACTCCCTCGCCAAAACTTTTTAGTTGTGGCAGCTTTGGTAGCTACAGTCATTTTTAATTCTAAACTCGGCGACAATATTCGCATCCGTAATTTATCAGCGAAAGATGTTAAACTCTGGCGGATAATCCTAATGGTTGTCACGGGTGTGGAAGTATTATTACTTGTTGTGATGGCGCTTAATTTTCGGAGTTACGATTATCAAGATAATAATTCAATTGATTCTAATTCTACTGTTTTAGATTCTAAAACACTTAATATTTAATTGGCAAAATGCTATAATTAATCCATGGACGTAAACCATAAAATTACCCGACAGAATATCAAGCATTTCTTGCTATATAGTACGATTATTCTGTTTGGGTTAACCACCTTGCTAGGAATTGGTGCAATTCTTTTTTAGTTTGGAGATGCCACGCTACGCTTTCTGGCTACCACTGCGATTTTTGCTTTTTTGTCGCTGCTCAGCCTTAATAATATGATTCGTCTAGAGAGTGAGGAGCGGGGCATGCGTATTGCTGCCATTGTGGCACTCGTCGCAAATTTATTTTGGTCAGTACTCATGTTCTTGCACGTTTGGGGATTCTTCGAAAATATCGGTTGTTATGATGTCTCTATCCCGTACAATGATTATTACCCTAGTACTCGTTGCGATGATTTCCATTATTCTTTGATGGAAGCGACATGGAAGGTTATCTGGATGGCAATTTCGACTTCCGTAGTTGCAACGATTACCAGCACCTACCTTTCTCTCAAGGATACGTCTTCGACCGTTTGGTTTCTGAAATTAGCTACAATTATTATATCGTTCATTCTTGATTTCTTCTTTTTCTGTGGTGCGATTTTAGAGGTGACATTTAGTGAAGCTGTTGTAAAACTAGTATTGATTTTGATTATTATTGAAGCTTTAGTGCTTATTATTACACCGATTCTCGCTAAAGTTCAGGGAAGTAATGCTAAGAAGCAGCAGACCTGGCAACCACAAAAGTCCGAAGCTGAGCTTCGTGCTGAAATTGAAGCTGAATTGCGTGCTAAAATCATGTCCGAGCAACAAGAAAAAGTTAAAACCACAGAAATATCTACGCAGAATATTGATAAAACTACAGATTCGTAGTATAATAGCAACAAGTATATTTTGCAAAATTATTTAATGTGGAGATTATAGAATATGTCCGGACATAGTAAATGGGCCACCACCAAACGTCAGAAAGCCGTTGTTGATGCCAAGCGCGGTGCTTTGTTTACAAAAATTGCTAATCAGATTGCCATTGCCGCGCGAAGTGGTACCGACCCAAATATGAATCCATCGCTTGCCATGATGTTGGAGAAGGCTCGCCAAGCTAATATGCCAAAAGTGAATATCGAGCGTGCCATTGCTCGCGTTGCAGATAAGAGTGCTGCTGCTTTGATTGAAGAAACCTATGAAGGTTATGGCCCGGGTGGCGTCGGGATTATCATCGAAGTTGCGACTGATAACAAAAACCGCACCATGCCAGATGTGAGGAACACTTTGTCTAAGAATGGCGGTCGTATGGCTGATCCTGGCTCAGTGATGTTCCAATTTGCCCGCAAAGGGTTTATTGAAGTTTCAGAAAAAGGTGAGGATGCCATGATGGTTGCGTTAGATGCTGGTGCTGAAGATGTCGAGGATGGGGAAGAGGGGCTGGAAGTTATCACTGCTGCGAGTGACTTAATGAAAGTTCGTCAAAGTTTGATAGATGGCGGTTTGACGGTGACGACTGCTGAGCTGCGCTATATTCCAACTAGCACCATTGCCGTAGAGGGCGATAACGTTGCGAAATTGGAGAAGCTGCTCGATGCTTTGGATGATTTGGACGACGTCACTGCTGTGCATACGAATGCGGAGTAGGTGAATAGTACTTGGATTGAAGCTGAAACCTACTCCAAGAGTTTTTATCTTACGGGAAAGGTTAGCTGATGCTTATAAATCTTGCGCCAATATCATTCTAGAAGGTTCGAAACCTTGCTGTTGATAGAATTCTATAGCATTGGTATTCTGGGCAATCACGGTGGTTGTTAATTTGCTGGCATTGTTAGCTTTACAGTAGTTCTTGAAATTTGCTAAGAGCTTACTTCCGATGGAGCTTTCGCGGAATTTCTCGCGTACATAAATATTCCCAAGGTGGGCAGAGGTAATTTGCCTCGCTGCGCCAGCTGCTGGTCGCTGTATATCGCCAATTAAAAAGCCAATCGCTTCTTCTCCACGAAGTGCAATAAGCGTATAGCGATTTTCAATCGCTTTACGATAAGCCTGCTCACCAGCTGCACTCAAGGGCCACTTTGGGTCAAGGCTAGAATCCCAATTTTTATGTTCGAACTCTGCTAACTCTGCCCCCAACTGCTGAATCGTATTGAGATCGTTAATAGTTGCACGCTGAATTTTTATCTCTTCGGTCATGACTCTTTTAACTCCTCTAGACTTCGAATTGTTAATTCCTCCTTCAGTTCAGTGCGACCGCCGATTCCAAATTTTACTTTTGCATCCTTTTCTGGCATAATAATATGCGCGTGCAATCTCGTCAGGGAAGCTCCGGACTTCGCTGGATTGCCAAATCTCATGCAAATTCCACCACCATCCAATCCATATTCGTCTTTCAACTTCAGCCAAATCTTCCTCAAATCATCCCACATTTCTGCCGACATTTCTTCGAGTTTGTATACTGGCTGCTCCGCCACAATCAAAAACTGTTTCTCCGCTCCATCGTAGGGAAAACGATTATACGATACGTGCCAATAATCCGTTGCAAACAAAATCTCTTGATCGATGTACTTCGGGTCCATTGGGTCTTTGTCTTGACTCTCCATATCAATCATTATATCAAGCTGCTCCTGTTGCCTAGCGTTTGGCGGATAGATATACTTATAATTATGATAATTATTTCCCATTATCATCTCCTTTCTGTGATAAACAAATTGTTTTGACACCATTCTTGTCTGCTAATGCGTGTGAACGTTTGCTCCAATTTCTTTCCGGATGATCTTCGAGATAATAAATCTCCTTCACGCCCTTATCAATCAAAATCTTCATACACTTGTCGCAAGGGAACAGAGTGATATATACTGGTGTATCAATTGTTTTGGCCTCTCCCATCAGCTTCAGCATATTAATCTCAGCGTGCTCAATCGTACCATAAAATAGTTCAGTGCGATTCGTAATGTCATATTCTGGCAGAGTAAAATCTATCTGGTTTGTACCAAACACCCAGCGCCCATTCCAAAAACAGGCTGCCGCCACTGGACAAACATCGTCGGTTGCCTCGCGCAGTTTTCTCATGAGCTGTGGTACTGGCTCTGGCATATCTTTGTTATAACCAATGCGACGCTTCAGTCCTGCCGCCGCCAACGCTACGCGTTCATCGACACCCTCAATTTTCTTGACCCTGCTTGCAATTGTAATCTGTCTAATCTTATCTGACGTTGAAGTTTTGGCCTGCCTTGGTAATACTGCGATTTCTTTGCAATATTTATCCAGTTTCTCTAGCTGCTCGTCGGTGTAATTCTCCTTAATCACAATCAACACGTCTGGTCGCACACTTTTAATCAAATGCCATTTTGGCTCGTCCACCTGTTTAATAATAATTTTATTAGCGACTCCTAGCATTGAAATAAATTCAAAGCGCTCTTTTTCTGGAATCACTGGGCGAGTTGGCCCCTTGCGTTTGCGGATTTTTTCGTCACTATCCATAGCAATAATCAAAAAATCACATAAATCCTTCGCCTTCAAGATATAGCGCAAATGCCCCAAATGGAATAAGTCCCAAGAACCCTGTACTAGTCCAACGCTCTTGCCTTCCTTGCGCGCTGCATCAATTTCCTCCAAAAACTCTTTATCAATCATATTACACTCCCACTGGAATCCCTTTGATTGCTGGGTGTGGATGGTAGTCTTCTAGCTCAAAATCATCTGGACGATAATCAAATATGCTCTCATGGTGCTGCGTCAATTTGAGCGTAGGGAAGCGGCGGCTCTTTCTCCCTGTTATTTCTTCTAGCCATGGCAATTGATTCTCATAAAGATGTGCATCAGAAATCATGTGCACAAACTCGTATGGCTCCAAATCTAGAACGTCTGCCATTGCGAGGAGTAGGGCTGAGTACTGTACCCAGTTACTTGGACAGCCAATCAAAAGGTCACAGCTCCTCTGGAACATCACCAGGCTCAACTTTCCCTCAATAATTCGAAAATGCATCCAGCCATGGCACGGACAAACTACTACTTTCTGCTGATAATCGGAATTACGAATCGTATATTGCGGAATCCATGGCGAGATAAAGTGTGTCTTAAGCTCTGGACGCTCGCGCATCTGCTTGATAATCTCCGTAAATTGATTAAAGCTCTGTCCATCCACGGTAGGGAAATTTGCAAATGCCGCTCCGTATGACCCTGGTCCTAAATCCCCAGTCTCTAAGCCACGCTTGGTACATTTCTTCTCGGTGCACCAAACTTTCCACCATTTACAACCATACTTCTCCAGCTCTTCTTGAGTATGTGCACCATTGATAAAAGCGAATAGCTCGCCCACTGCCGACTTCCAAAAGTTTCGCAAACTACGCTCGGTAATAAAAGGCACACCATTCTCTAACAGATTAAATCGCATCACAGGTGCACCCAAAAAATCGATGGTGTTAATCTCTTTACCATTATCATCTACCATTGGTGATGGGCTTTTAATACCATTATCCACTACCGCCTTAATTAGTTTCTTGTACTGCCTGTCTGGTGTACGCTCGTCATACGGTTTATATTCAAACTCTGCCACCTCAATCACCTCCTAAACACTCTTATCTTTAGCTTATTTTAGCAAAACCGCTACCAAAAAACAAGAGAGAATCTCAAAAATGCATAAATACCTCAAAAACCATCCGGCTATCAACCAGCTTATGCTTTTATCTTAGCACAGACTCGTAAAAAAGTCAAGCATTCGTATTACCCCACAACCTTTGCAACATAAAAGGTAGCCATTATACTGTAATTG
>CAZVTE010000066.1:0-2889 GCA_964629705.1 uncultured Candidatus Saccharibacteria bacterium
GTTTTTCCGGCACAAGGTCCGTGGGGGAGGTTCTTGGGGTTTTCTCTCCGCTGTGTCAAAAGGTTGTAATTTGTATAGTTACTACACATAGTAGTTTTCTAACTTTTGCCAGTGAGCCAGTTCCAAATTCCCTCAAAGAATGACGGTTCGTTAGTGGGCATAGAGACATCTTGCTCTTCATTTTCACGAATATCTTCTTCAATCGCGGTTTCATTCCCCTCCTCAGTTGGGGCGGTCTCGTAGGCTGGACTGATTTGTTCAGCGGTAATGAGTAGACGATACCTTGAAGTTCCGAGTGGTGTGCAGGTAATAAGTGTTAGCATTGGTTTGTCGGTTTCATAGATTAGTGCAGCCACATTGCTTGGCTCAACGGTTTCTCGCCTAGTCATTTGATATGTGTATCGCACGGAATTATAGTTTACATAAATTAAATCACCATCTTGAAGTCGTTCGAGGCCAGAAAAGATAAATTTATAAGGATTATTGCTATAAATGTCGCCAGCGGAGTGGCCAGTAATGACGAAGTTGCCGATTTGTCCAGGCAAAGCATTAGCGCCAGGAATAGAGTAATGCGCTACGCCGTAGTTCATAGCTTCCATTACGTCATTAAAATGAATGTCAAAAGCTACTGGTACATCGATATTAAGCTTAGGGATAATTAGCCTTGGTTCTGGGGAAACTGGTTGGTTGATATTGGGATTAACCGCTTCGAGACTAGTGGTAACGTCGCCACTATCGGGTGCAATGTAGGCCATAATTGGAGCAAAGATTAGGCGGTTGTATTGTAAAAAGAGGAAGACTAGGACGATGATGCCAATAATAAAAAGCGGTATAAGGCGACGTGTGCGTTTTGCTTTATGCTTTTTGCCAGTTGCAATGCGCTCATCTTTCATTTTCTCAGTGGCGATATAGGCTTGCGCTGCTTTAGAATAATAGTCATTGTAATATTTTTGATAATAATTTTGCCAAGCAGAATGATATTGTTCCCATTCTGCGGCGGTAACATCGGCGTTGACGGGCGTATCCTTTAATGCTGAAGGCATAGAAGTGGAAGTGCTTGTTGGCATGACATCTTCTCGGAGGTTATTAGAGATTAATGCTTCGTCTGGGATGATATCGTTATTCCAAGTTTCTTCTTCATTATCTTCCATGGATTCGAGTTCTTGAATTTCACGGTCTAGTTGGTCGCCATATTTGCGATCATAGCGTTCGGCGCGACGATTCTCTGGCGTGGAGTAATTTTCCGTTTCAGTAGTGGCTGAACTAGCAAAATTAGCCTGCATAGAACTTTGTGCTTCTGGATTATAATTGTAAGTTTGAGATGGCTCTGTGGTATGATTAAAATTTTGTGGTTCGGAAGAATCAGCGTTCAATGAGCTTTGATTTGTATAATATGGGTTTTGATAGCCAGTATTGTTAAAATTATGCTGAATGACGGGCACGGTTTGTGTTTGTTGCCAAGGGGTTGCTTGTGCCTGTTGATAAACTGGAGTTTGATAATAATCTCGTTCAGGTTGCGCGGGTTGAGTAGCAGTATTATACGGTGTATTAGTAGAGTTGTATTGTTCAACACGTTGATTAATTTTGTCAGCTGCAGAAGAATAAACCGCAAGTACTTTTTTACGTGCGATTTCGGCAGCGATCTGGCGCTGGCGATTTGAAGACATCCCACCAGTTGTTGAATCCATGTCTCTATTATAGCATATTTTTTCCAAAAGTAGCATTTTTCTTGATAAATTTTTAAGTTATTTTTAGACTATGACGAAATTTGAGGGTTTATTTTTAAAAATAGATGTGGTATACTGTAGTAAGTATGGGCGAGTGGCGGAATTGGTAGACGCGCTAGACTCAAAATCTTGTTCTCGCAAGGGAGTGAGGGTTCAAGTCCCTCTTCGCCCACCATTATTGACTTTTCCAATTTCAAGTAACCCATCAAACTCTGGTTTACAGAGGTAGATGAGGTTATTTTTGTCAGTCAAACGTAGGTTTAAGAACAGTTTTCTAACAATAGCGTCTTTTTCCGCAAATGTGCCGTTCTTGAGCCGTTTTCCAGAGGTAGAGATAAGGTTTAAGAACTCCTCTTTGGTGAGTTTCGTGGAGTTTGGGTCTTTGATTTGTTCGTTGACGGCTTTGATGTCATCGTTTATTTCCCTGATGATAGCATCCAATTCGTTTATGCGTTTCCTCGCTTCCTTGAGAGTGGCTTTCGGGGTCTTGGCAGACGGTTTTACGAGGTTAGAATAGTTGGCGTTCACGGTCTTTAACTCGTTAGCATAGCGTCGTTTAGCCCCATTCAGGCTGGAGCGTTCGTTTTTAAGTTCAGCAATGGTTTCTTCAGCGTATTCGTCCACCGCCTTGCTGTATTCGTCATAAGTGTTCTCATCCAGTTTGAGGGTATTCAGCGTCTTGTAGAGTTCGTCAAAGACTACTTTTGCTCTGACGGCTTTGTTGGTGCGTTCGCATTCCTTATTTTGGCAGTGGTAGTAAATAAACTTTTTACCTTTAGCATTACCACCGCTTGCTCCTGGATACATTTTATGACCGCAACAGTCGCAATAGAGCATACCACGCAAAGGTAGGGGAATAGTTGCGTTGGAGCGTCTGCGGTGCGTGGTGTGCCGTCCGTCAAGGATTTGCTGGACTTTGTCATACTCTTCTTTCGTAATCATAGGTTTGAAGTCGGCTTCAGGTATAGTAGTGAGGTCAACGGACTCGCCTGCCTGTTGAAGTTCGCCATAATACACGGTGTCACGGAATATAAGTGTGAGACTTTGTTTAGTCGGACGTATATCCTTTGGCTCACCGCCGTTCTTGGGCTTGGTTGTATAGTGGACATCGTGTTTTTCCCAGTCACGCAGAACTTCAGCCTGCGACTCGCCGTTCAATATC
>CAZVTE010000066.1:2899-5977 GCA_964629705.1 uncultured Candidatus Saccharibacteria bacterium
ATCATTTGCCAGCCACGCTTGATATCATTATAGCAGTCGTCAGGAACATAGTAGCCTGTTTCACTACGTTTATATCCCCATTTCGTCATGCCTGCTGATTTTCCACGCTGTAAGTTATGAGAATGACCGCGAGAGACCGACTCAGACAGGTGTTCAGAATATTGTGTCGCGAGTGAGAACAGGACGGCCAACGTCAAACGCCCACCGCTGTCGTTGCTATACGATATAGTTGGGAACGCAAGGGCTTTTAGCAAAGGTTCAGTTTTTTCCTTTGGTGGCGTAAGCATATCTAGTATTTGACCTGCCTCAAGCATATTGCGAGCCAGTCGGTCAGGATGCCAGGCCAGTATAGCATCATACTCCCCTAGTTCGATTTTGCTAATCATCTCGTCGAACTTTGGGCGGTTGTGCGAGTATTTAGCAGACTTCTGCTCTGTAATAACCGCTACAATGTTCAGGTCCTCAGCGTTAGCGTAGGCCATACATTCAGCGATTTGGTCTTCGATAGAGTTGACCTGCTTGCTACTTTCTTCAGTAGATTTTCGAGCATAGAGGACGTATTTAAGGTTGGCAGGGTCTTTGCCTTTTTGATCAGTCATAGTTAGCATCCTTTCCTTCGTTTCGCGTTCCCCCGCAAGCCATACAGGTAGAGTTTGAACCCATCACGTTGCTCGTAGTCTATTTTTTTACCTTTTGGGTCTATTTTTCTGAGTTCCTTCGTCAGGCCTAGCAGTTCTTTCCTGGCCCGATGTGATATATTTTTTTGAGTTTCAGGTTGCTTGTCAGGCAACACAGGTGGAGTTTCCACTGTTCCGAATATCCGCCTTATGGTTTCGGGTATAGGGCGGAGTTCAGCCTTTGATTTAACGACAATTGCTTTACTTTTCATACATACTATTATAACATCTTTCTTTACTTTTTTCAATACTATTTTAAGCAATACCATGACTTTCATCTCTGTTAACAATGCGTTGGTTAATACGCTAGTCAATACTTTGCGTTATAACGCATTTTAAGCGGTTTCAAGACGACTCTGGGGCTCAACTGGTAAAATGGGTACATTTTTTCAAAAAAGCCCCTGTATGGGGCTTCTGGACAGTAATTCTACAAAATCGGTCAAAACCAGTTATCATTGGCGAACAATGGGTCAACTAAGTCTTCGTCAAGGTCATTGGCTTCAAGTTCCGCTTGCCGTTCCGAGTTCTTTTCCATATAGCGATTATAACTCTAGTTATAAAACATTCCAAGTTTTTATGATATAATAGTATTGTTCACATTTTTCAAAAACTACCAAAGGAATAGCGAGAAACTATCCTTGTCAGACGATGAGAACAGCCCTTGTGCTAGCATCAAGTCTGACTTGGTAGCGAAAAGTGTGAACAGCCTGCTCAAGGGCTGTTTTTATTAATGTCATTGAGCGGGTGATAAGTCAATAATTTAGGAGCATAAGATGGTAACCAAGCAGGAACAGTCAAGTTCAAAAACGTTAAATATAGTTTTAGTAATAGTCGTCGTAATCGCTGTTATAGCGTTCATAGGTATATTATCAGCCGTGCTAATGCACTCTACTACCAATAAGTTAAACGAGCAGGCAGAGGAACTCAAGGAGACGACAAACGACCTCACACGCAAGAGCGACTTGGCAAAGATATATAGCGATATATACGAATACGAAATGAACAACAACGGTAGGCTTCCCAGTAATACTTCAGCCATTAAAGGGTATTTATCAGTCGGTTCAGACCCTGACGGCGAGAATTATAAGTTTGATTTTAGCAAGTTAGAAGATGGACAGACGAAGAACGTCGCAACCTTTGACCATACCATCTACTTCGTCAGTCACGCAGAGTGTGATGACGATAAGGCAGTTTACTCAAGTTTCGCAAGAGACTTTGCCTTACTCTACCGTTTAGAGAATAAGACGACTTATTGTTATAGTGAATAATGAGGGCGAAACGCCAATACCACGTTACTGGCAAATCAGGAGTAGCAATTTCGTTGATATAGAACACTGTTTACGCTATATTTGACTGATAATCGCATTCCACTGAGACTACAAGTATAATACCCACCCTTAAAATAACAGGGGTGGGTATTAGTAATAGTATGGTTATAGAGATATGTGGTTAATAATACGAATACACGCTACAAGACGTATTCGATGTCAGACAACAGTTCCTTCGCCTCTTCTATACAGAACTTAGGTATATAGAAGTCTTTTTTGCTGAACTGGCTGTATAGGACTTTTGCCACTTGCTTTGGTGGTTTGAGTAATGTCCGTTTTGGGCCACCAACGCTTTACAAAATATTTTTATATTTTGTAAAGCGTTGTTTGTTTTTTTAGGTATTAGATTTAACTCGAAATTGGGTTCTAGGCAGTAGGAGTGCGAGGAAATTCTGGGGCTTGCTCAAGAATTTTTGAGCCGACGCTCTGCCGCTGAAATTTGCGGAGCAAATTGAAGTTTTCCCTCTTCGCCCACCATGTTTTATTGTTATTTTTGATACAAAACCTATATAGAAAACCCCTGTTTTGCAGGGGTTTTCTGATGTATAGGGCTGACTTATCGTATGGACATATTCTAGCATTTTTCTTCAAAAGAAGATGTGTGAGCAGTAAAATTCGAAGACGATTTTACACGATGCACCAGCTTGCACTAAATCTATAAGCTGGTTTTAGTGATTCTTTACGTCTTTTTATGATTGAGGCGTTACTTTTAAAAAGAAGGGAAAGTTTATGTAAGATGTGGTATTAGTGTTGACGTCATGTTGTAGAGAACTGTGGAAAAGTGTATGGAACTTCACGATTTAATTGCAAAATAGATGTGTTATAATGAAAGTGTCTTACTTACAACGATATTTTTGTGATACATAATAAATCACTTTTGAAAAGCGGCACCGTAGTTGGTTACAAGAAAGTGATTCATTATGAACGGCTATGTAATCGTTGGAAGTAAGACACCCTGCGGTGTCGCTTTTTGTTCAGTTGGAATTCTTTCTTTTAGCAAAAGAAAGAATATCCAGCTAAGAAAGAATATCCAGCTAAGAAAGAATATCCAGCTAAGAAAGAATATCCAGCTA
>CAZVTE010000067.1:0-6112 GCA_964629705.1 uncultured Candidatus Saccharibacteria bacterium
ATCAAGAAAGTTGCTAAACAAATCGATACTGCCTGCTTCGTCTTGAAAATCAATAATAACTTTATCAGTTACGAGCGCTAAATCATCTTGAATAGTATCGTGTGGGTCAATGAGAATAATTTTGAGATTTTCTGGCTGATTCATGGAAATATTTTGAATGAGAAGACTTAAGAATTTGGACTTTCCTGAACCGCTACTGCCGATTACTAGTGAATGCTTGTAGTAATCGTAATTTTGGTGTGATAAATAAACGTTCTCGCTCGCTACGGGGAAGGTCTCTACTTTGAGCAAATTTTGTCCACCAGAATTTAAGAGTGGTAACAACATTTTTACTTCCAAAATTTTAGGAAACTTCTGATAATAGAATTGCCTAGATTCGTTAAAATCAATGCTTAAAAAGTTTGCCAAATTGCAGTTAATAATAGTTTGAATACAGGTTTGCGATTTTTTGTGGTATACAATTTGAACCGTAGATTTTGCGGGTTGAAGATTGTATGTAATAATTAAGCAGGAGAACTGACGCCTTTTAGTACTTAACTTTGTAATCAGTGCGACCAGATTTTGTTCAGGTCGAATCACTCTTACACCTTGGTAATGATGCTTTTGGATATCTTGCGTTGTAAGAGTTTTAATTTTATCGTCATCGAGTGGCTTTAGTAAGAAGTTCGCATGGTTTAAACTAGCTTCGAGTGCAACTTGGGTAATTAGATAATAATGGAGACTATGTTGCTCTAAGGTAATCTGGATAACATAACTTTTGAAATGTCCTAGCAATTCTTTGAGCTTCTTGAAAAAAGTTTGCCAAGCTTCTTGACTGATTTTGCTACCGGATAATAGGATTTCGTAATAATATTTCATTTTCTGCCTCCACTGTCTTAGACTTAGTTTAGCAGAAGACGGGCAGATAGTCTAGCTTGTTTTCGTGGCAAATGATACAATGAAATTATGATAGACGTAAAACAGAGGTTAGCTACACTCGCAGAGAAAAACTATAAGGCTTTTAATAGTAAATTGACTCCTGGAGCAGTGGAGATGCTGGGTGTGCGAATTCCAGATTTGCGTAAGTTAGCGCGCGAAATTAGTCAGGGAGATTTTCGAGAATTTTTAGAAAGTTCAACTACAAGGCAATTTGAAGAGCTAACTTTGCGTGGTCTCGTAATTGCTACGAGTAAAATGCCCATAAACGAGCGATTTAAGTATCTGCGCATTTTTGTGTCACAAATCAATAACTGGGCGACTTGCGATGTAGTTTGTAGTACTTTCAAGCCAAAAACAGCGGAGCTCATGGATTATTGGAAGTTCATTACGCAATATCAGGATAGTTTGGCTGAATTTGAGTTGAGATTTATGATAGTCATGATGATGGATTATTTCTTGACAGACGAATACATTGACCAAGTTCTAGCTATAGCGAATAATATTAGGGTGGATAAATACTATACTGAGATGGCAATCGCTTGGCTCGTGGCAACGGCTTTTGTGAAACAGCGCAGCAAGACTCTGGCTTTCTTACAAAATAACCAGTTGAGTGATTTTACACAGAATAAGTCTATCCAAAAGATTCGCGAATCGTATCGGGTGGCTTCGGTAGATAAAGATATGTTGTTGCAGTGGAAGCGTTAGGTTGAGCGCCTCGCCAAGGCAAAAAGTTAATCAGATTTTCTGCTTCTCGGACAGAAATGCTTTGGTAACTTTCGTTAGCCAAGGCGTCTTCTTGGCTATGCCCATGGCTGAAGGCGACAAAAATTGCTGGCAGCACTAGGCATTCGGCAACGTGCCACAAGATATGTAGACCCAAGAAAGCTATTCCAAACACTCCGAGCTTGCGCCCTTTCTTGAACTTTGCTAGATGTTTTTCAAAACCACAGTGGCAGTTATGCTGATGTTTCATTGCTTCCCTTCTTTACTAGAATTGTAACAGTTTCTATCTGTAGAATCAAGTGTAATTTGTGTAATTTTTAAGGCAGTTTTTACTTTTACGAATGTTTTTTGTATGCTAAAATAAGTATAAATGAGGCAGCAAAATTTGGATAATCAGGATGTTTTTTGGTTGTGGTGGGTACTTGCGCCACAGTTAGAATCGCATGAAGAGATTCATCATTCGGGAACTGAAAAAGTGCATTATAAGATCGTTAGCATGGCGCGCAAAGCTCATGGTGGTTTTGAGGCAGAAGAACTGATTAGTGAGATGCCAAAAGCTGAGATTGATGATTTAGGTGAAAAAACTAATACTAATACCGATACTGGTGTAATCCAAAAAGCTGCCGTAGAGATTCGGCATTATCATATACAGCGTGGTCACTGGTATAATTCGATTTCGATGATTCTATTAGTGATTTTGATTATTATTTTAATCCCGATCGCAGCGGTAATCGCATTTTCGGTAGTGATTTCTCTATTTGTGAATCAGTCATTGTTTACGATTCTGGCGAATTTCTGAGCAATGTTTTGGCAGTTTGATAGACTAGCTGATTAATCTCGTGTAGGTTTGGGCGCCAGAAAACATTTTTGTCCTTTACTTGGTTCTTGGCTTTGGTAGTAGTATTCCAAGGATATTCTGGGAAAATATTGTACTCGGCCTCAGACGATGCTATATTGTAGGGGCTGTCGTCAACTAAAATCGTAGTGTCTTGGTCAATTGGTTTATGCTTAGCGTTGCCGTTTACAATTAAATTTAACCTAATATGCTCGGGATTGAATTGTGGTAAGGCTTGCCGGAGTTGCGCCTGTTTAAGCTCAAGAATCTCGCGAGTGTAACAGTTAGAATTGATATAGACCGTAGCACCGAGTTCTTCAACTTTTAAAATTTCCTCGAGATAATCGAAGAAATTGATATTTAAGAAAGTTTGAGAGTTGGAATAAGCTCTTAAAAGAGACTGCTTTTCGAGTTTTGTAAGACGGTGGTTGTCGGATACCGCAAAATCAATATTCTTTTCTAGAGGAATGCCGAGATTAGCGTAAGCACGTTGATTCAACCCCCAGAGGACGTCATCATAATCATAAACTACTTTTATGTTTTTCATTTACCTCCTTTTTGCTACTTGCCCATCAAAATCTGGGGCATTCTCATGTCTTACCTCTATATTAGCACATCATAAGCATTTTGTCAAGACTAAAATGTGGTTTTTAGCTTTGCTAGCTAGTGGAAGTAGTTAATCAGTAGAGCCAAAACCTCCTTGACGTTCGCCGGTAGCATTATCATCATCGGTAACTAGATATTTTTGGAAGACAAGCTGAGCGATGCGATCGCCTTTTTTAACAATTAAATCATGGTCAGTAACATTAAAAACTACTACACTAAACTGCCCATCGTTGGTAGGGTTACCGTAATAATCAGCATCAATAATACCGACACCATTGGCGAGGACGAGCCCTTTGCCAGCGCCAGAGCTACGATTGAAGATAAAATAGCATTCATCGGGTTGGCAATAGGCTTTGAGACCGGTAGGAATCAGTGTCGGCTTGACGCCGGGGTGAAAAACTGGTATCACGATGTCCTCAGCGGCTTCAAGGTCATAGGCAGCGGCGTGAGCAGTGGCGCGCTGCGGTAGTTTAATATTCTTATCTTCCCAACCTTTGGCAATTTCGAAACCTCGTTGGCGCATTTTTCCTCCCTTTGTTAATTATTTCCCCTATTATAGCACAGCTTATGAAAAAGAGGTACGCGAATGCATACCTCAAAAAATTAGAGTTGCGAAGCAATATTTGTAACTAAACGGGCGATATGGAATCTGGCAAGATTGACAACGCACGGAGTATTTTCACCTAAAGCTCCGCGTTTAATCAAAGTGCAATCCTTAATCTCGGACTCAGTTGATAAGTTCAGAATCTTGTGTAATCTTAGTACTAATTTGGCGTTATTTCCTTGTTGGAATTTGAGTTGCAATTCTTGCACGAAATAAGTCCAAGCATCCAGGTTTAATAGAACGGTGTCAGCATGCATGTTTTGTGCTTCGGTAATAATGAGCGAGGCATATAGTCCGGGGCGGTTACCCTGAATAATCTTGCGTGATATATGATCGGTAAGGTCTAGTCCGTAGTGAGCTAATAGTAGTGTGTCGAGCGCGCGTTCAAACTGGCCACAGCCTATGCCGATATAGTAAAAAGAGCGTAAAGCGTCAAAAAGCCCCCACTCGGCCAAGTTATGTAGAGCGGTCGGTATCCAGATATTTCTGGCTTCGAGCTTCTTGAGTCCTCGAACGCTGGAATTGATATTGGCGATACGGTAGAGACGCAGGAATTTTTGCCCTTGACGCTGAAAATACCGCATCTCTTGGTCGATTAGCTCAGCTAGATGATAAGCGGTTTCCTCAGGTTCAGCCAGCCATAATTTGACATCTTGCTGTAAAATTACCGTGGCAATTGTGAAAGCAACATTGGTTTCAGTCAATAGCTTTTTCTACCGGTGAAGCTGGCAATAATAATTACTTGAAGCCAGAGTTGATTGGTGATTTAGTGAAGTCAGTGGACGGTACGATTATTGAGTGTAATGTGGCTTATGCTGGTGGTAGAGACAAGACGGAGCGACATCTAGAGACGGCGCACGAGCATGGCTTTATGGATATTGCTGAGGTGGACATTATGGATGCTGATGGTGAAATCGAAGTTCCAGTGCAAAATGGTAAGATTCTGAAGAAAGATATTGTAGGCAAGAATTTAGAGAATTATGATTTTGTGATTAACTTGGCACATTTTAAGGGGCACGAAATGGCAGGTTTTGGCGGAGTAATCAAAAATCAGTCAATTGGTTTTGCTTCGGCTAATGGCAAGGCCTATATTCATACCTGTGGTAAATTGACAAATCCAGAAGAGTTTATGAAAGCTTTTGAATCTGAAGAAGCTGCGGCTGCCATTTTGCCGGCTCAACAGGATTTCTTGGAGGCGATGGCTGAGAGTGCGATGGCAGTGGCTAACTATATGAAGACTAAGGGTGAAAACCGAATTATCTACATTGATATATTGAATAACCTGTCACGAGACTGTGACTGTGCAGCTGAGCCAGAAGCACCTTGTATGGCGGATATTGGTATGGCGGCTTCGCTAGACCCGGTGGCACTTGACCAAGCTTGTTTGGATTTAGTGAAGAAGACAGATGACGTTGGCAAAGAAGGCTTTTTGGAGCGAGTCGAGGAACGTGAGGGAGAAAAAGTGCTTGAATTTGCTGAAAAACTTGGTTTGGGCTCGCGTCAATATGATTTAGTGGAGATTGATTAGTTGATAGATTCTTAGGATTCTAGTAGATTTTTGTAGCTACCACTTTTTCAAAAACGGTAGCTAGATTTTTTGCTCTCACCTCTTTTATTACCCAAAAAGTAGGCTGTCGTTTTTTAAAAAACGACAGCCAGGTGTGGAGTTTGCAATTTTAGATTTTAGCGCGCCAAACAACGTACGGAGCGTGCGACATAATAATAACCTTCTGCTGAGGGCTCAAATGCGCCGGCGGTACTTAACATGAAAAAGTTAGCTTTGTTTGTCGATAAGGTTGTGCCTAGCCAGATATAGGCGTAATCGCCCAAATGGTACAAATACTGTTCTTGCGGGGTAATATATCCCGAGCGTGTAAAATAGAGAGGAGTACTCGTCAATTGCGAAACTTCAGCCTCCGATATAGTCCCACTGGCAGCCGAAATTCCGTATGCTTCGGCAAGCTTACCATAAGAATCTGTGCCACTAGCTTTTGGCAAAGTCCAATTTTTCGGACAAATTGATTCATTAACATTCCCCAGAGACGCAGTATTATTTTTACCTGCTGTGGCTGTGTTCAGCTGGTAATAATTCCCAATGTGGTAATGCGCTTCTAGATTATTCTTTACGCTTTCGCTAGATAGGCTGTCAAATGCACTGACTGCATCGTTACATTCTGTCGCAATATCATTCCCGTTATACAAACTACAAGATACCGTGCTATTAGCTAATGACAGCTTATAATTCCCTAAATCCCAACTATAGCTTGTCGTGTCACTATAGCCGTCAGTAAAATTGCTTGTTTTGATTGTCGCTCCGCTCGGATTCGTCCAATCCGCCTCAATATCCGTATCCACCGCCTTAAGCCCAGTAGCCGGAATATCCAAATCCAAGTTCTGTGTCATCCAGCAATTCTGATCCGCGAGTT
>CAZVTE010000068.1:0-6073 GCA_964629705.1 uncultured Candidatus Saccharibacteria bacterium
TGCTTAATCAGCTAAGAAAAGCTCAAAAATCTCTCAAAAATGAGATCGTGGAGGTTGAAGCTGGTGATGGCGCTGTCACTGTGCAAATCACCGGTGAGCTAAAGATTAAAAGCGTCAAAATCGACCCGAAGCGAGTAGACCTCGATGATATCGAAGAACTCGAACACTGGATTGAAAACTGCATGCGTGATGGTTATGCTAAAGCTCAAGAAATCGCCACCGATAAAATGAAACCTCTCATGGGAAGCCTTGGTAATCTTGGTTTGTAGGAGAATGATACGTGATAGATAGAATTGATCTTAGCGGCAAGAATTACGAGATTTCTGATAGTTTTCGCAAATACGTTGAAAAACGCATCGGAAAACTTGATAAATATTTGCCGAGAGGTAGCAAGAAAGATTTAATCGTTAAAGTTATTATCTCTGAAGTTGACCATCCCCACGGTAATAAATACGAAATTTCCGTTGCCATGGAGATACCTGGAGGCAAAGTCATTACCGCCAAAGACGAATGCTCTAATGTTTTTGCTGGAATTGATATTATCGAGGCTAAGCTTAAGGGGCAAATTCGGCGCTACAAATTAGAAAATACCCCTCATTTAGGTAAAAAAGGCTTCAAAAACCTGTTTATTAAACGCAAATAGTGTGATATAATAAAGAGGTAAATTTTTGTGGAGAAAACGCGATAAAACAGGAGAGTAATGCCGTGTCGAAGAATAATAGTAAAAAAGTGGTCAAAGAAAAGAAGCCAACTGATAAATTAGCTGATAAGACTTTGTTAACAAGAATCTTGCAAGGTGTTTTTGGTGACGCCCAGAAAAAGATTCTTAAAAAAATGTACAAGCGTACCCTTGAAATCGGCACAATGGAGCCAAAATACGAAGGCATGAGTGATAACGAGCTCCAAGACGCCAGTAAAGCCCTCAAGGAGCGCCTCACACAAGATAGCAGTGAAAAGAATATCGATGCCACTTTGCCCGAAGCGTTTGCAATCGCCAGGGAAGCCAGCAAACGCATACTGGGGATGCGTCCTTATGATGTCCAGCTGATTGGCGGTATGGTCTTAAATAGCGGCAATGTTGCCGAGATGAAAACCGGCGAAGGTAAGACTCTCGTCGCAATGCTTCCGGCCTACCTTAACGGCTTAACCGGCAAAGGCGTACACGTAGTAACAGTAAACGACTATCTCGCGCAGCGCGATGCTGGCTGGAACGCACCAGTCTATGATTTTCTTGGTATGAGCGTTGGTGTCATTATTAATCAAGCCAGCTATATTTACGACCCAGAATATACTAACGAAGATCACAATGACGAGCGCTTTGAACACCTCAAACCATGCACCAGAAAAGAAGCCTATCAAGCCGACATTACTTATGGCACCAATAACGAATTCGGCTTCGACTATCTCCGTGATAATATGGTTAGCGACCCGCAATACCTACGACAAAGAGGTTTAAATTATGCTATCGTAGACGAAGTTGATTCTATTCTAATCGATGAAGCCAGAACTCCACTCATTATTTCTGCTCCAGCCGGAGATAATCCAGAAAGCTATTATCAGTTTGCCAAAGTTGCAGCACAGCTTAGTCCGGACGACTACGTTTTTGACGAAAAGCGCAGAAGCGTTACTCTTACTGATAAGGGAGTTGAAAAAGTCCAAGAAATCTTAGGCGTCAAGAATCTATATAGCACCAAACATACCCGGTTGGTTTATCACCTCGACCAAGCTTTACGTGCCCAAGTCGTCTTCAAACGCGATAAAGATTATGTTGTCACTAGCAGTGGTGATGTTGTTATCGTAGACGAGCATACTGGTAGGTTAATGCAAGGCAGAAGATATAACGAAGGCCTGCATCAGGCAATTGAAGCCAAAGAAGGTGTCGCCGTCAAAGAAGAGAGTATGACACTCGCTACAATTTCGTTTCAAAATTTCTTCCGGCTATACCACAAACTCTCAGGTATGACCGGTACTGCCTTTACTGAAGCTGAAGAATTTCAACAAATTTATTCGCTTGATGTTATCCAAATCCCACCAAACAGGCCAATCCAAAGAGTAGACAAAGATGATTTAATTTATAGAACTGAAGCCGGCAAGCTCCGTGCTATCGCAGCAGAAATTAAAAAATATCATGACCGCGGGCAACCGGTACTCGTTGGTAGTGCTAGTATCGAGAAAAACGAAATGATTGCTCGCTATCTTGACAGTCAAGGCATTAAATACGAACTCCTAAACGCCAAAAATAATGAACGCGAAGCTGCTATCGTTGAAAAAGCCGGCGAAAAGGGTGCCGTTACCCTTGCTACCAACCTCGCTGGTCGTGGTACCGATATTAAACTAGGTGAGGGCGTTAAAGAATTAGGCGGCTTAGTAGTGATTGGCTCAGAGAGACACGATAGTCGTCGAGTCGACAACCAGCTACGTGGTCGCGGCGGTCGTCAAGGTGACCCAGGCACCACTCAATTCTTCGTTAGTTGCGAAGATGATTTAATGCGCATCTTTCAAGGTGATAGAATCGCTATGCTCATGGCAAGGCTCGGTGTCGATGAAGACATGCCAATTCAAAACAAAAGTGTCAGCAAGACTCTCGAAGCAGCCCAAAAACGTATCGAAGGATTCAACTTTGATTCTAGAAAAAATGTAGTTCAATATGATAATGTTATCAACCGGCATAGAAAAGTAGTCTACGGCATGCGTCGCAAAATTCTTGATGGCGCCAGTATTGAAGACGAAATTCAAAGATTAATGAAAAACGCTGTTGAAGATCTAACCAAAGATAGTAGCCGGGTTAACAAAAACTTCGAGCACGATTTTAAAGCAGTTTTTGATGTCGATACTGATACCATACAAAAAATCGGTAAAATGCGCAAGCAAAAGGATAGATATAACGCCGCACTTGATATTATTAAGCAACAGTATCAAGCTAAAGAGGAAGAATTCACTGCTGAAATCATGCGCAAAATTGAACGCGAAGTTTATCTCAAGGTGCTTGATACTCTCTGGATGCAGCATCTCGAGAACATGCAACACTTGCGTGAAGGCATCCACTGGCGCAGTATTGGTCAAAGAGATCCACTAGTTGAGTATCGTAGTGAATCACAAAAATTATTTAACGGTCTTGAGAAGAATCTCCGCGAAGAAGTTCTAAGAATTCTCCTCAGCCTCACTAAGCGTGAAGCCGAGAGTGAAAATCTCACTGATGGTGAAGAGTATGAATCAGAGCTCACCAAGATGGCCGGTAGTAGCACCGAAAAAGGCGTCAATGAGATTAGTGGTGGCGAAAAAAATTTGGATAATGAATTCAAGAGTAGCGGAAGCAATAATAACGATAAAATCGCCAACGAGATCGGCTACAAAAAGAATAAAGCCAGAAAAGACAAGAAAAAAGAACGCCAAAATAAGAAAAAGGGGAGATAATCATCAAACATTCCGTCGAAGAAATTACCTTAAGTTCTGGAGCGAAAGGGTTATTGATTGATGTCCCCAACGCTAGCGTAATGAATACTAAGATTCATTTTCGCGCTGGCATGCGCTACGCAAAAGCGCCAGAAGTTTACGAAATTGCCCACATTGTCGAGCATCTCAGTTTTGGTGCTAACGCAAAGTATAAAAGCGAACAAGAATATGAGGCGGATTTTACTAAAAACGGCGCCTACCATAATGCTTGGACATCCGATTTTTCCGTTTGCTACGAAAGCGAATGCGCCGACTTCGAATGGGATCGTATCATGGAACTCCAAAAAGTCGCCATTACCGAACCAAAATTCAACGAAGACGAGTTGCGTAGCGAAAAAGGAAACGTTAAGGCTGAACTCACTGGTTACATGAATGATTACGCCAGATTATTATGGCCCAGACTTCAACAAGCTGTTGGCGAAAACGTTCCTAGTTTACAAGAACGATTAAGAACTATCAACAATATCGAACTCAAAGATATTCGGGAGCATTATCGCCGTACTCACACTGCAAACAATATGCGCTTTATTATTGCGGGGAATCTACACCACCGCAAACGCCAAATTATTAAAATGCTCAGCGATTGGCAGCTCAAAGATGGCAAAGCTTTCGAAATTCCCCAAGATGACCTACATGGAGCTAATCCAGTTTTAATCCGCAGAAAAGACGCCAGCAATATCACCTTCGGCTTCTCTTGGATAGTCACCAGACGACTAGAACCATGGGAAAACTATGGCATGGGCTGCTTAAATCACATTCTCAATGGCACCATGAATAGTCGTATCTTTGGCCAAGCTAGAAAACGCGGCCTCGTCTACGGTATGGGTAGCGACCTCAGTAATGGGATTCACAGTGCTTCTTGGGACTTTGACGGCGAAGTTAATCTCGAAAGTGCAGAGGAACTGTTTGAGCTTATTCGAATAGAGCTAGAAAAAGTTATCAATGACGATATTAGCGAGAACGATGTCGAGAGTGCTAAATCTTACGCCCTTGGTCGTTACCAGATGGGCGCTCAAACCGTCAATCAAATCTCAGATTATTATTCAGATGACTATTTCTTGAGTGGTAACATCGAAAAATACGACCGCACTCCTAAACTTATTAGCGAGATTAATCGTACAGATATTGTCAACCTCGCCAGAGAGTTCATTGGCGAAAAAATTAATGCTCTTGTCGCTGTCAGCTCAAGTGATAAAGCACTCATTAATCAACTAGCAGAGAAGATAGATTTTAACGAATATTGCAAATCTATTCAATAATTTTATATTTTTGTCAATGTCACGTTAAACGCAAAATTTCATATCTAGCAAGCGTTTTAGCATAAAACAGCATATTTATCCATTCTATCTAGAATATACGCCTCCTAAGCCATTTTGGATATGCTTTAAAACACCCCTACAAACTCAAAATTACCACGCTAGACATATTCCAAGCAAATTCCGCACCATACCGCGCTTTTTACAAAACGCCTCGTCACTGCCCTAGAAACACGCTCTAAACGCATTCTAGGGTCATTTTTAAAAGAAATTTTGACATTATTTAAAAATTATTTTATCATAAAAGAGTTATATTTGCTTAAACAAAATATTATTGTTTACTAATCGACAAAAATTATCCCTCCAATGATGGTCATAGAGGGATAATTCAAAAACGTTTTTAGCGGGCGAGACAGCGCACTGAACCACCAAGCCAACGGGTTCCAAGAACAGATGGAGACACAGCAAAATTATCGAACCCCAAGTAATAAACTTGGCTTGTAGCCGACAACACACTAGACCAAAAATTACCCACAAACCCGACACGTCTCAAGGTATTGACATTAAGATCGATATTTCCAGCACGCGTGAAATAGATTGGTCTCGTAGCAACATTATACGTTTCATTACTCATGCTTGTTTGTAAACCATATTTTCCCAATAGATTATAGAATGATCCACTAACCTCATTATTAACTACGCCACTAAGTGGTAGTTGCCACCCCTTTGGGCAAATCGAAGACGAAGCACTGCTACTGTCCGCCGTATCCACACTACTGCCAGTAGCCACCGCATTCCACTGATAATAGTTCCCAACTAAATAATGCGGGTCGTATTCACCTCCTTTAGATAAGTCGTTCATGTCATTTGGCTTCACGGACACAATCGTTTGTATAGTTGATACGCTCGGAGACCCAACTAGGTACACATCTCTATTAAAAGTATCGTTATGAGCTGGCGAAAACCAGGCGCCTTCCTGTGCCGTATAGGTTGGCGTCCAATTAGCTCCAGATACATCTACAATATTTTGACATTGGGATAAGTTCTGACCTAAACGTACTGAATTATAACCATCGTTATGATCTGACTCATTCAATGGCAAACTATCGCACGCCACGCCATTAATAGGCGTAGCTAAAACATTTTCTCCCATATTCCACGAGTAGCTAGAATTATCATCCGTATTGCTAGTCCCAGACAAATCTAAGCTTCCGGTTCTCGTCCCCGCACTCGGTTTCCATCCAACTGGTATATTATCACTTTGACTGATAAAATCTGCACTAGGTTCTGCCGGAATATCCAAATCCAAATTCTGTACCATCCAGCAATTCTGATCCGCTAGCTTACTCACCCAGTATTTCTTA
>CAZVTE010000069.1:0-6053 GCA_964629705.1 uncultured Candidatus Saccharibacteria bacterium
ACTTTCTTTCTTTTTTATAAAAGAAAGAAATCCACCCAGAACAAAAAGCGACACCACGCGGGTAACGAAGCCTTTTACAAATAGAACGCAAATCATTAAAGATTTTCAAATCTAATTGTGCGTAATGTCGCTTTGATCAGATTCGAATAATCCTAATAATTCATCGTTCATAAATAACGCACCTAAAACAGCGTTCCATAAAAAGCTTCGTCAAGTCTATTTCATCACAAAAATCTTAACATTTGCAAAAATATCGTCTTTTCTATATTTCTGTCA
The DNA here is from genome assembly GCA_964629705.1 of uncultured Candidatus Saccharibacteria bacterium. Lineage (GTDB taxonomy): Bacteria > Patescibacteriota > Saccharimonadia > Saccharimonadales > Saccharimonadaceae > Nanosyncoccus. Next base: position 277 of record CAZVTE010000069.1, read on the forward strand.
CCCTATCTCTAAAATAATACAGAGAGAAAGTCCAAAAGAGCCTGCTCCATCTACTCCAGCAATCCAAGTTGTCTTCGTGCCAAAACCAGAGTCATAAACCCACCCCATATCCACAACTAGGCTAGTCCATTGCCAACCGATATGCCCAAAATAGTCCGTGGTATCATTAACTACTCGTACAAAACCACTTCCAGCAAAGTAAAACGGGCTCAGTGATGTAGTATAGCCATTTTGTATACTAGAACCCTCTGGTCCCCAGGCACCACCCTTTTCTTCAAACCTAAACCCGTACCGACTTATATTACCAAAGTAGAATGGATACTGGATGTAATCTTGCTTGAACAAAGTATATTCTAACCTTCAAACCGTGAAGTAGGTGAAGGAGTTTTCTGTATTTAATTTCTGCAGGAATCCGGACTCACGAGGAGGACTAGCGGCAAAGCCCTGTGACGACAGGCGCTTTGAACGCGGCCTGCAGAAATTAGAATACAGAAAAACTATTAGCATTGATATAATCAACACATATCTACTTTATTACTAATATTATTACCCTTCACCCACTTTACTTTGTGCGGAACGGATGGCTCAGTACGCTAAATATGCATATTAGTGAAGCTGATACGATTCATTCATGGAGCACAGTTAGCGCATCGCTTAAATTAGCTCAGGCACTTAGCGCCAATATTCTAATTGATTATAATTTTTATGGTAGAGACCAAGGTCGTTCTCTCCACTTCTATAACAAAAAATCAAAAAACCAAATCACACTAATCGTAAGCACCACCATAATAAAATGAATACTTAAACCCACCAAAAACCAGCCGGCTACCAACCAGTTCATATCTTCATCCTATCACACTTATGCTCAAAAGTCAACATTTACTCAAACTAACTCAACTTTATCACCCTAATCGGCTTCTCCGCCTTATTCACTATTACTTCCCTAACTCCTTCTAATCTCTCGTACTCACCCTCTGCATGAATCTCTATACTCGCAGGCTCAGTAAATTTCAAAACATCATACTCTGACACCTGCAGATTCATTCCGCTAAACATCCCTTTTAGCATAAACCTTCCTAGCCGCCACAGACTACCCAATTCACCCACCACTCGACCAAATTCTTTGCTCTCCAAAGACCAATCTTCACTCTTCAATACCTTTGCCATTGTTGGACTGTTCACTGCAATATAGTCAGTACTTTTAGAACCCTGCTCCTCTCCGTTCAAAGTAAAAGCTGGTAAAAACTCTTGCTTATGATGTCTAAAATACCACTTTGCGAGTTGCCTAATAGAAAAAACCAAGTCATGTTTTTTTCGTTGCAGTCTTTCCCTAACCTTCTTATCATCAAAAATCTGCGTTGATTCCGCAAACATTCCCAAAGTCGCATAACACATCGCGTAGCGCCAATGAACCCCATCCACTTTCACTTCCAACGGCCACATTTCCACGCTTTTACTTTCCTCAAAAGCTCTCACGATTTCTTGAAACCCCACCTTTGACTTTCCATTCAACATCTGCCCCATATCATTAAAATTTCCGTAGCCTAATACTCCCAAAACTACATCTTTCCCAGAATACATTATACTATTTGCCACCATTGATGCCGTACCATCACCCCCAGCCACTATCACTAAATCGCCATCACTGAGCATCCTCGCAAGCTTAACCACATTTTCCGCCACGCTCAAAGGTTTCACCTCAAAACGCCCCACCATCCATCCCTGTTGTTTTCTAGCAACGTCCAAAACTTCCTTCTGGATTCTCTCGCACTGCGAAGAACGTGGATTATATACCACCAGCAATTTTTTCATTTTTCGTCTTCAACTTGACCACTCTCAATCATCGCCCAATCGTCATCCGAAAGACCACCTGGCAACAACCACTCTACCACCACAAACACCAGCGCCCACGCTATCAAACCTATCGCTATCTCAAACAAACGCCGCTTTGCTACCACCGCCTGCTGCTCATTATCCCTCGCTGTTAAATACAAAATTCCGGCGATTACCACACCAATCACTGCAGCCGCCCCCAAGCCATACATCAAAATCCTCACTATCAAAGCTAGAATGCCCTTAATCTGATTGGCATCTGGATCTACACAATGATCCGCACCCCCCAAAATACTCGTATGAACCTTACCATCCGGACAGTCACCCGTCGCCCACGCCGACTGCGCCCTTACACCAAAAACACCAACCGTGCAAATCACCGCCGCCACCAGAACCACAACCAACTTCTTTGCTATTCCCCTCATATTCCTCCTATTTCAAATATTCATGCAACTTCTTCGTATCTTTATGCTTACGCAACTTCGACAGCGCCTTCGCCTCAATCTGACGAATCCTTTCTCTTGTTACCGAAAACTCATTGCCAACTTCCTCTAGTGTATGCGGCCTACCGCCACCAATTCCAAAACGCAATTTAATAATCTTCTGCTCTCGCTCACTCAAAGTTCCCAAAATCACCGCAATCTGCTCTTTCAGAATCTGATTTGCCGTTGCATCCTCTGGCGAATCCCGCTCCGAGTCCTCAATAAAGTCACCCAGTACCGATTCTTCATCGTCTCCATCACGCCCCACACTCGCATCCAAACTGGCGATATCCTGCTTGATTCTCATCACATTCTCAATTTTGTCAATTTCCATATTCATAGCCGCCGCAATTTCTTCATTAGTCGGCTCACGATTTAGCTCTTGCGTCAACCTACGCGTCGTCCTGAGCACCTTATTAATCGTCTCTACCATATGTACCGGAATCCGAATCGTCCTCGCCTGATCAGCAATCGCCCGTGTAATCGCCTGACGAATCCACCACGTTGCATAAGTTGAAAACTTGAACCCTTTATTTGGATCAAACTTCTCCACTGCTCTTAGCAAACCCGTATTCCCCTCTTGAATCAAGTCCAAAAAATCCAATCCCCTACCACTGTATCGCTTCGCAATCGAAACCACCAGCCTCATATTAGCCTCAGCTAACTTATCTTTAGCCTTCTTATCCCCCTCTAAAGCCTTGTTAGCTAATTCCAATTCCTCCTCTTGGCTAAGCAACGGAATTTTACCAATCTCTCGGAGATACATCCTCACGGAGTCATCCGCAAAAGCATCAACCCCCTCCGTAGTCATAGCAAGCTCTTCGTCAGAAAGCTCATCCTCATCTGACAAATCGTCTGCCTCTGGCTCCCCCAAATCAAGCATAATATTTTTACTATTTAAGATATCTTCTTCTTGCGCTTCCATTCTTTTTATTGTACCCAATAATCGTCTAAAAATCAAGCCTAAAAAATGTCTTGACCCTAGCAGCTCGCCATAGTCAAGACATAAAGTTCAATAAAACTATTTTTAGTTTGCAGTCTTTTTCGCCCTGAGATCGTCCTCCGCACAATTAATGGCATCCAGCAGCATACCCCAACCATCGGCATCATATGGGATAGTAATGGTTATCAAATCAGGCCCTTGCCCAATCGGTATCTCCACATGCTTCCAGATACAGGCTGCATACTGCAAAACTTGCTCACCGAGCATTTTTACATCGATTGTCAAGTCACCTTCGCCAGCCCCCTTATTGAAGCTTAATCCGATGCCGTCAACACTCTGCATCATCTTCTGCATTAGCTCGGCGTATCTTTTGCGCACAGCTTCCATTGCATTTTTGTTGCCCTGCGCCGACACTTCGTCCTGCAGCAACTGCACTCTGTCTCTCAGGTACTGCAAGCCCTCATTATCCAAGAGCAAGACCCTACCCTCAAAATACACTATCATGCCATTCTTTGCAAGGCAAAAGTCTGCAGTGTACTGCACCCAGTCGCCTCTTAATTTATGCTTTGCAGCCCACGCAATCTCATGCAATTCATTCACCTCCGTCTCAATCTCTCTGATACTTCTTACTTCTCCATTCACTGTCGCCATGGTTAAGTCCTCCTTTTTCACCAAAACAACCCTCCGAATTCAACTTCAAACCATATAAAGGGCGTAAGTATTCCTACTTATACTTCCATTATATCACACTCAAGCCAAAAAGTCAATACTAAAATCATAAATTTAAGCATTTTTATCATTTTCTACTTCTTCAATTCCATAATCTTTCGCAAGATCAACTTCATCTCCTCTTCATCTTCTTTTTCCTCTGCTTCCGCCAACTTAACCGTCAGTTTCTCCACCTCCTGTGCATTCTTCTCTCTGTCATAACGTTTTTTTAGCTCATCGGCCTCTGTTTGCATTGCAGCTACATCCCAACCACGATACCTATTCTCAAACACCATCTCTAGTTCTGCTAATTCTGTTTCGCCCGTTGGCAATTCCACATCATTTAAGCCCTCTACTTGACCATAAATTGCCAAAGCCTGCAAACTATTTAGTAACCCCTTTAACACGTCCGAGCCGGCCTCCACGTTCATTTTCTTAAATCTTTTCACCCCTTCATCGGAAATCTTCTTCGCTCGCAAATCATCCACCGTACATTCCAAACGTTTTGCCACAATCTTCTCATAATGCGACCGCTCCACTGCATCTGGCACATTTTTCAACAATTTCATCGCCACATCTGAATATTCCTTTTTCCCCACCCCTGTTGTAATATCATATTTTTCCTCATATTTATCCAAAAGCCACTCCACCGCTGGCTTATTCGACTGCACCGCCTCTTGCCACAGCTCCTCGTTTCGCTGAATCAACTCATCCGGATCTTTTGCCCCATGATAATCCGAAATTACACTTAAGTTAATCCCTAAATCTCCAGCCAGCATAATCGCCCGCTCAGTTGCCTTCACTCCAGCCGCATCACCATCAAACGCCAACCTAATATCACTAGTCAATCTTGACAATCCCTTCAAATGCAGCTCCGTCATTGCCGTTCCACTCGTGGCCACCGCCTCACGCACCTTAGCTTGATGCGATGAAATTACATCCATATTCCCCTCTACAATTACCACAAAACCATTTTGCCGAATTGCTTCTTTTGCCTGCACCAATCCAAAAATAAACCTACTCTTGTTAAAGAGTAAAGTATCTTGTGTATTTAAATACTTTGGCTCAGATTTGTCAAGTACTCGTGCCGTATAGCCAATCACTCCGCCAGCATCAATAAACGGCACCATCATTCTCCCCCTAAACATATCTCCGCCGAAACGGTTCAGAAGTCCTGCAGCTTCCAAATCTGGTTTTTTATAACCACGTTTTTCCAAAAACTGCAACAACGCCTTCCCAGTATTAGGCGAATAGCCAATCCGAAACTCCTCGACCGTACCCTCCGTCATATGTCGTTTATCTGACACATATTGTTGCACTTTTGGTGTTTTTGTCAAGCAAAACTGATAGTACTTACAGGAGAGCTCCAGAATTTCTTTCAGCCTAGCCTTCTTCTCTGCCATCTTTTTATCCCCACCGCTATACTTACCGAGCTCTACGCCAGCCTGCTGTGCCAATTTTTCCATGGCTTCACGAAAACCAATCCCCTCCACCTCCATAATAAACGCAAAGATATCCCCACCTTTATTAGAAGAAAAATCATGCCAAATCCCCTTCTCTGGAGAAACCATAAAAGATGGAGTTTTATCCACCCCCCACGGCGACCTCCCCTTAAAATTGCGTCCAGCCCGCTTCAACTCGATATACTGCCCAACTACATCCTCCACCGGCAAACGCGACCGAATTTCCTCCTTTGCGTCATCCATAAGGACATTATACCATATCTAGCTTTAGAAATAAATACTCTAGATTTGAAGGGTTTACTTAACGAACTTAGAACAACCCCTAAGTTTTAAGTAGCTATCTACATT
>CAZVTE010000070.1:0-5945 GCA_964629705.1 uncultured Candidatus Saccharibacteria bacterium
AGTATCTTAAAACTCTATATAAATCTTATCCTTCACCCACGGTTTAGGGTTAGATATACTTTGTTCATGCAAAATTATATCCAGTATCTATTCTACTTTGGTAATACTTATGACTAGGATAATTTAGTCTTTTCTAAAATGTGACTAGGAGCGCATCGAAGCTCGATGCGCAGAACGAATTACCCGTGAAGACGGGATAATTCGTGGGTCACTTTTAGAAAGAACTAAATTATAACTAGATGATAATATATAAGTCTATATGGGTTTAACCTCGTAGGAGACGAGAGGAATAAAAATGTTACACATTTTTATTTCCGAGACGACGCCCGAGGAGAAGCAACGTAAGTTGCTGAGGTTTGAGGAAAAGAGAGGTAATTGGGCGGGGTATGCCAGCTCGAATCTCACCACTGATAGTCAATATATTCAGAATAAACCCTTATACTACGTTACAGTTGGGACGATACCACCCGACGAAAATATGTTATACTTTCCAGGTATGTGGGGATGGCAATGGAGTAATAGCGTGGCACAATCTAGTATAGAATCACATTATTTACAATATGGTATAACAGTATATCCTTCTGCGTGGGGTGCAGAGAAACGCGCAGAACAGGTTGGGCTTTCTCTCCACTATACGCCCGCTTGAATAGAATTCATATCTGTGATATAATGAAATTATTATGAAGGATAATCAAGGTTCTAAAAAATCGGTGGATACAAAAACAGTTCGTAAGCAGTCGCTGATTAGTTGTGGTGGCGGAGTACTTTTGCTTGCCATTGGAGCAGGCGCGAGTATGATTTCTTATGACAGCGCGAAACCTGGAGGAACTTATACTGTTTATACTGGCGCTATAGTTTTAGGGGTATGGTTTATTTTACGCGGATTGTTTGGCTTAATTTATCCTACTTTCTTCATTAAACGTGCTGAGAAACGCGCCGTAGTGGAGTCTCATGAAGTGACCGAAGAAAAGCCAGAAGCGAAGGATAAACCGATTGAATTTAAGTAATTTGAGCTAAAACTGTTTTGAGATTCTTTAATTCTTGATTGAGTAGTTGTTTGTTGTGCGTTTCTTCGCCATAAACTACCCCGTAAAAAGGAATGATTGGTACATAAAAGTCGTGAATCCTTTTGGTAAAACCGCCATCTTTATTGTTTCCATGATATTGATTATATAGTTTTTGGTACAAATCTAGACTAAATGCATAGATTCCAGAAAAATCCATTGCTGGGTCAAAAATTACCACGTCACCAAAATCAATGATGCCAATTCCATCTTCAGTCAGCAGAATATGATTCTCGGACAGGTCATGGTGCACTACCGCTGGCTGATATCTGTACATTTCTGGATCATTAAGATAATTATTAAACAGCTTCTCGGCAGCATACTTTTCTTGTTCATCTAAATATGGAAAACACCTCTCACGAAATTCTTGATAACGTTTCTGATAATTTTCAAGCGGTTGAATTGTATCAATCTTGCAATCCGCAGGGTTAATACCGTGTAGAATCTCTAAAAACTCCGCCAGGTTGGCAACGAAATTTTCTCGTTTTTCTTTATCTAAACTATTCCATAATTCGTGCGTCAAAGGTCTACCTTGAATCATTCGATAAAACACGAAAGGATAATCTTGATCCAAAAACTCACCCAAATAATTCGGCACTTGCGGTTTCAGTTTGTTTAAAACCTCGCACTCTGCCTGGATGCAGCCATAAGCTTCGTCATCTCGCGGAAAGCGAAATAAATATTCGCCGCCCACTTTGATTGCGAAATTAGCCCAACCCGAACCATCAGCCGTGAATGTAGCATTTTCAAGCTCCGGAAATCTACTTAGGATTTCTCGTCTACCAACTTCAAGAGTATCAACATATTTCATATTTTTATTCTCTTTAAATTATAAAAGCTAAATAATATCGTAGTACTATCATTCCGCTAACATTAAATCAAAGACTTCCAATAGATTCGCTTTCGCAACCAGCAAATCTTCACGCACCTTTTTACTTTTAGTCACACTTTTAGCAACTTCCTCAAAAAAATTATCTGTAGATGAGTAAAAGAAAACTTGTGGCGCTAACTTTAGGCTGTCTACAAGAATATTCCGACAATCTTTCACTCCTCGCCTCACTAGAAATTCTGCTACTTGGCCACGCAATAAATCTTTTGCTTTAATATCGTTACCAGTAAAAACTGTGATCCCGTTCAGGCAAACAAAAGCTTTTGCCATACTAAATAGAAACCGAGGTGGCACAAACTCGTATTTGAGGCAGATATTAATCATATCCGTAAAGTAATAAGTTACGTTTTTCTCGCTCACCTGCGCGCAGTAATTAGCGCACTCAGTTTTGAATTCAGCTTTTTGCGTAGCCGTCATCTTGCCATAGTCCACCAGCATGTCATAAATTTTTTCCACTTTGCCGGAGTAGGCGGTCAAGAAAAACTTTAGCAGTAAGGATTGATCTTCTTGGCTTAGAGCAAAAATTAACCCTAAATCCAGGAAGCCGATATTGCCGTCGTCATCAATATATATATTACCACTATGCGGGTCTCCATGGAATACAACCGGCTTATCGTGTAGCATCGCCCAAAAGCTAAGTTTAATATAGCTATTCAGCGCAGTGGTGATTTTTTGCTTGTTTTCTTCGGTTAACTCTAATTGATTAATAGTTTTAGCTTCAATAAATTCCATGACAATAACATTTTTGCTGCATAATTCTGGGTAAAGCTTTGGTAGTTTAATTTTGACAGTATTATTGATTTTGCCATTTACGGAATCGGCAAACTCTTGATAGCGCACCAAATTGGCTTGCTCGTGCTCAAAATCAGTCTCTTGATGAATCCAATCAAGTAACAAATCTAATGCTAAATCACCACCAGAAAAATTGCTAAATTTAATTAACCACCCAAAACGATGCACTAATCTCTTTAATCTTTTAATCTCTTTGTCAATCCGACACGTAATGTCTTGCCGTTTTACTTTAATAGCCACATTTTCACCGGTTTTTAGTTTTGCACGGTGAACTTGTGAGATTGAAGCGCTGCCCGTAGGATTCTCTTCAACTTCTACGAAGATTTCTGCCCAGTTTTCACCATATTCAGCTTGCAAGATTTGTTGAATCTGGGAAAATGGGATTGGGTTAATATTATCGCAAATACTAGATAATTTTTGTCGGTCATCTTCCGTAAAAATCTCACCATAATTTTGGGTCGCCAAGATTTGAGCAAATTTAATATAAACTAACCCCATCCTGCCACAAAAAATTCGCACCACCTCGCCGGTAGACCGCCGTAAAAATAGTTTTGCTAAGACCGCCTTCAAAAGCTCCCAATACATTTTCATAATCATTTTGATTTTAGCATAAGGTTCTTTTAATTTCAAGAGAGTAGGAGTATAAAATCTAGAAAAACTTGAACTTTTTGCAGGTTTTTGATTTTTGATATATAATGATAATAGGTGACATAGGAAGTGCCTATTTTGTTTGTTTAATAAATTTACTTCCCGTCACCTCCCCCGAGTGAGATTTAAGATATGATAGAAAGCTCTGAGAATAGTAAGCATAAACGTGAGTATTTGACCAAAGTCATTACGGCTTTTCTGCGGCTTACAAAAAGTCTGCCCGAAAGTTTGGTAGATGATAAGCAGGCTTTGGTAGTTGATATAGATTACAATTTAGTATTTCCGCACTTGCGAGGTTTTTCAGATAGCGACTTGTTAAGTATTGCGCAAACAGTTTTCCCCGATATTACACAGTTTAATCAAACTTTCCACAAGTCTTGGCAAAAGATAGTTGATTCTAGTGATGCGGAATTGTGGCGTGAAGCTGCAAAACATTATTTTAGTACTTATGGCATCAAGGAGATTCTGCGCAGTACTGATAATATTGACTTTGAGGAATTTTTTGTACAGTTACCACATGGGTTTATTCCTGCGGAAGTATTCTTGCCGCCGCAATACACTAAATTTCGCATGATTGGCGTAGTAACAGACACGGGAATGCAACGGCTTTTGCAGCAGATTTTCTATGGTAATATTGCTTTGTCGGAGCAATCACTGAGGGATTATTTGGTAATTGCAGATTTTCTGGGTTTTCGTCCCGAGCTAGAGCAGGTTAAAAATAGGGAGCTTTTGACACGCTATCAAGCGGAGGCGCGAATTATTCCGGAACAACCAGTAGAGATTATGCGCCTACTCATTTTCTTGACTACTGACAGCACACTTTTAATTCAGAGTCACGAGAATCTTCAGCAAATTTTGAACAAAGCTCGCACTAATTCTCTAGCAGTTTTTAATCATCTTTTTATTAAAGATATTTTGACAGAGCGTACTGAGCAGTTAGCCTCAGTCTTTTATCGCTATAAAAAGCTTTTTCTGGCTATGCGGCGCCTAGGTCTCGCTAAAGAAGTAAACCGTATTCATCGTTTGGCGTCAAAATTCTGGCAACCTTACCCGGCGACAGAGTTTTTCACAACAAAAGTTTTGCGTAATCAAAAACTGGATTTAGTGCAAGAGTTGCAGAAATATGATATTTCGGACTTAGTAAAAATTTATAATAAGCTGAATTATGTTTTTTGCTCTAGCGCAGCGCTGGATAACCAATATTTTGATAATTTTACCATTCGTAACGGCAAGATTTTTACAAAGTTAGAAGCTATCAGCATAACTAATAGTGAAGTTTTGGCTTTGTGTAATGAAGTCTGTACTCAAATTAAAAAGCTATTAAAGCAACGTCTTAATCCCGATGAAAAAGTTAAGCTTATTGAACCGCAAAATCTAGTTTTTAGCTTTCCGACTTCCGAAAAATCTTTTATCGGTGAATTACCATTATATACTCAGACCATCGCCTTGAATCAAGCTCACGTTATTGGTGTAGCTTGGGAGGAGAACGACGTTGACCTTTCGGCGCTCCTAGCTACCGGTGTCAAAGTTGGTTGGAATGGTGAGTATAAGGCAGACAATAACCAGGTTCTCTATTCCGGTGATTGCACTTGGGGTGGTGCTGAGGCGCTTTATTTCGATACCGATATTGACGCAATAATTATGATCAATCTGTATAATTTTGAGGCTGGAGAAATGGATTTGTTCATGAGTAGCGAGTCGAAGCTGGATTTCGAAGCTCAAGAAGATCGTAAATATATTGTCAATCCAAATAAACTCATTTTTTCGAGCAAGATTGAAGCTAAACGTCGGAGCCAAGTGCTTGGCGTCTACCACCGACACCACGGCAAAACTCGCTTCACCTTTGCTAATTTATCTCAAGGAAATAGCAGGGCTAGCACGGTCAACCGTGAGCTTGACCAAGTTTTGATTACTACAATTAATTTGCGTGGTAACAGTTGTCTCAAGCTACGTGATGTTTTTGGAGCCGCGGATGGTGATAATAATCAAGCCGCTGATATTTATGACTTACGCGAAGCAAGTAAGGCGAAGATTATCAAATTGTGCTTCCCCGAGGAGTAAAGAGAGGTAACAGCCAGATTATTGCATTTTTAGGTTCATAGAAATATGGGAATGTGATATAATAAAAGTGTCGATTATTTTATACAATTTATAGCTCATGCGTTTTTTGCGTGATAGTATCTCGTGGATTATTGCTGTTGGGATTCGTGTTACAAAAAAGTGGCATCATACACAAGGAACATGAATTATCAGCTGATGATAATGCACGAGCTATTGTAAAAGGTAATCGACACCCCGTGTGGTGCCACTTTTTATACTCTGGTTTTTTGACATGACCTACCAGAATTTAGTTATAAAAAGTGGTACCGTCAGGGTGTCTAATACCAAAAATAATTGATCATGGAGGTAAATATACGTATGATCAAAATAAAACATATTAAACTAACCAATCTCATTGGAGGAATAAGCTGTCTTAGCTTATTATCATTAGCATTCTTTGCTATCACTCCACCAGTCTATGATGGAGTAAACGCCGAATCCGTCATCGATTC
>CAZVTE010000071.1:0-5867 GCA_964629705.1 uncultured Candidatus Saccharibacteria bacterium
GCATAATCACGATGTCCGAAGCTTCGATGGCGGATTCACTGCCTACTCCACCCATAGAAATGCCGATATCGGCACGTTTGAGAACCGGCGCATCGTTAATTCCATCGCCGACAAAAATTGTAGTGCCGGTTTTGGCGATTTGCTCGTAATGCTGAAACTTATCTGTTGGTAACATTTCGGCATAAACTTGGTCGATGTTAATTTCTTTGGCGACATGTTCAGCGGCTTCTTTTTTGTCGCCAGTAAAAATGTAGGTTTTAAGACCGCAAGTTTTAAGTTTGGTGATCGTTTCCCTTGTTTGAGGCTTGACTTTATCGGAAATAGAGATGGATGCGACATGCTTACCATTGATATTGAGATGTAAGATGGCGTTTTCGGCACAACGACAGACTTTTTGATTGCCGATTTTCACGGTTTTACCTTTAGTATGAAATTCAATTCCCTGCCCAGCAGTTTCTTTAAATTTACTAATTGGAATCTGCTTAGTATCTTTGGTTTTGAGTTTGAGAATCGACTGCGCAATTGGATGAGTAGATTGACTTTCGCCGGCAACTAACAGCGCTTCAACTTCTGCTCGAGAGTAATGTGTATCGAGAATTTTAATATCCGTAACTGCGAATTCTCCAGTAGTAAGAGTGCCAGTTTTATCAAAAATAACGTTTTTTGCCAGGCTTAAATTATCAAGAAAATTGCTACCCTTAATTAAAATTCCATGTTTGCTTGCTATGCCGATACCGGTGAAATAAGCTAGTGGTACTGAAATTGCGATAGCGCAAGGGCAGGCCACGACAAGAAAGGTAAGCGCGCGATAAATGCTGTCCGTAATAGTAACGTGGAAAAAGGTGGGGAGAATTAGTCCTACTAGTATAGCTAGGATTAAAATTGTCGGCGTGTAATATTTACTAAATTTAGTAACCAGAGTTTCAGTCTTAGCTTTGCGGTCAGCGGCAGTATCTAGTAGGTCGAGGATTTTACTAACTGTAGAATTATTAAAGGTATTGATAGCTTTGAGCGTAAAGCTCTCGCCAAGATTAATCGCTCCCGAAAGTACGGTTTCGCCGGTTTGATAATCAGTCGGTAGGCTTTCACCAGTGAGCGGCGAAGTATCAAGCAGGGCTGTACCCTGGGCGATTTTACCATCTACGGGGACTTTTTCACCCTTTTTGACTAGTAAAAGGTCATTAGGCTTGACGTCTTCGACTTTGATACTTTGACTTCCCTCGGTAGTTTCTAGGTGGGCGAAATCTTGTTTGAGATTAACCAAATCTTTGATAGATTGCCGAGAGTTAGCAATAGCTTTTTCTTCTAGGATTTTACCAATCAAGAAGAGTGCGATCACCATCATACCCTCCAGGATTTCGCCAATGGCGAGTGCGCCAATACAAGAGATAGTAATGAGGGCGTTCTCATTGAGAATATGACTATGGATTAAAGTTTTACCTGCATTTAGAGCAGTGCGATAGAGCAAAAGCCCATAAGCTAGGATGTAGCCCAGATTTTTAATGCTAGTGGGTAGCGTCAAGAAATAGGCGATTAGACCTAGGCTGATACCGAGGATGAGATTTGCTAAGTAGCTATGTGATTGCGCATCAGTGGTATTTGTAGTAGTTGTAATGACTTTTGCTTCTGGCTCAATTTGTTGTACGAGCTGGTTGAGGGTGGCTAGAGGAATCTCAACATCGCTATTAAAAGTGAGTTTACTAGTGCTAAAATTTACTACTACATTTTGCAGCTGGGGATTTTTGGCTAGACCTTCCTCAACTTCACGTGCGCAATTAGCGCAGTCAAGATTTGCAATGGTGTATTTATAACGCATCTGCTGTATCCTCTGCCGCATCCGTAATGTCACACTCGTAGTGGGCGATATGAGCGATGCCGATTTCGTAGAGGTCGCGCACATGCTCGTCTTGCATAGTATAATAAATTTCTTTACCGCGTTTTTCGTATTTGACGAGGCCGGCCTCACGTAAAGTAGTAAGATGGTAAGAAGTGGTAGCTTTGGTCATATTCAGTACATTAGCAAGGTCGCAGACACACATCTCACGATTGTCTAGCGCCCACAGGATTTTAATACGTGTAGAATCGCCGATAACTTTGAAAAGTTCGGAAAGTTGCAATAGTTTAATTGGATCTGGTTGTTCGGCAAGGACATCATTCACAATATCTGCATGGATAATTTCGCAGTCGCAGATAGCTTGCGGTTCTGATTGAGTTAAGTTATGGTTTTGAGTTTTAAAAATTTTCATTTTTGGATTTCCCTGTTTTTACATTAATAACAATCAAGTAGCGACTTGACCGTTCTGAGAACAATCAAGTGACGGCTTGACTGTTTCTATTATAGTCAAGTGACGACTTGACTGTCAAGGTCGATTTTTACAGGGGTGACTAGAGAAAAATGAGAATTTAATGTTTTTGAGCTTCTATAAAACGAATCAGATAATCCCAACAGTCGGTTTTGTCGGTTAAATCTTCGCAATTGTTTGCGACACGGCGCTTAAATTCGTCAAAATCTACCCATTTAATATCGGCAACTTCTGCTGGATCTAAAGATAATTTGCTAGTGTCGATATCTTTGTGTAGGATAAAATAATCGTTGAAGTGGCGGTTATTGATGTCACCTGTCTGTTGCTCGGAGCGAGTAGAACCAATAAAGATTAGTTCGGAATTATCAAATTTAAGCCCTAATTCTTCTTTAGCTTCGCGTAAAGCGGCTTGATAACTAAATTCGCCAGCGTCCACGTGACCGCCGGCGGCTAAATCCCAAAGTCCAGGCCACATCCTCTTAGTTTCGCTGCGTTTTTGTAATAGAATCTGTGAGTTGTCGGGCTTCACAATGTTGACGACAACGGCACGATGCCATAAGCCATCACGATGACACACGCTGCGACTTGCAGTTTTGCCAGTAAAATTTCCATTTTCGTCTAGTACGTCAAATATTTCTTCCATAATAGCTCTATTATAAAGGATTTCAGTAAAAAGTGTGTTAAAATAAAGAAAAGTAGAGGAGTAAAATATGTGGAAGTTTCAAGAGCTACTTGAGAATAATCCGAGTTTTATTGCAACTGTTCGGGAGGGGGTATGTTTAGTGGATTGTAAGCCTAACGTGGCGGTTGTGGCGGACGTAAAAGTGTTGGACGAGTGGACGATTTTGATTGCACATAACGAAATGAAGCAAACGCCAGAGAATATACGGCAAAATCCGAATGTCGTATTGATGTGTTTTAACTCAGATTGGCGAGGCGTGCGTGTGACTGGTGAGGCTGAATACTACGCGGAAGGTAAAAATTTTGAGATAGTTAGAGAAAATTTTGAAACTGAAACTACTAAGCCAAAAGGCGCTATTGTTGTGAAGGTGAAAAAGGTGGAGGAAATGGAATGAAAAAGATTTGTATTTGTTGTAGCTTGAGTTTTACGGATGAGGTTTTGCAGATTGCTAAGGATTTGGAGAAGCTTGGTTTTGAAGTTTTATTGCCAAATGGCGTGCTTGAGCGTTTATTAGAAAAGGAAGATTTTAATGCGGTACAGGCGAAGATTGATACTGATGCTTGTCATAAACACGTTGATAAAATTCGGGGGAGTGATGCTATTTTGATGTGTAACTTTACGAAAAATGGTATCGAGAATTATATTGGAGCAAATAGCTTTGCGGAGCTTTTTGTGGCGCGCTATTACGATAAGCCAATTTTTGCGCTGAATTCCCTGCCAAATCAACCCTATATCAATGATGAAATTCGTTCATTTGGAATCAAAGTGATAGATGGGAAATTGGAAGAGGTAAAGATATGATTTATTTTAAAAAGGCTAATCTAGAGGATTGGCAGAAAGAGTACGAAGCTTTGCAAAAAATTCCAGCAGTGGAAAATGGTACGAATAATGATTATTTTGGTATGGAGATAGAGGAATTTCGTGATGTGAGCTTACCGGAACTTATTACAAGATCTACCAGTGAGGATTGGGTGAAGTCTGGGCATGTGCCAGAAACTTATTATTTTTTGTGGGATGATAATAGAATTGTTGGTAGGTATAAGTTACGACATTGCCTGAGTGATGGATTAAGGAAGTGGGGCGGGCACATTGCGTACAGTATTTTGCCGGAATATCGTGGCAAGGGCTATGGTACGGAAGGTCTGCGGTTAATAATTGAGGAAGCGAAAAAGATTGTGCCAGAAGATGAATTGTATTTGACGGCGCGCGTGGATAATATTGCTTCGATTCGGGTGATGGAGAAAAATGGAGCTTATAAAGTCGCTGAGGCAGAGCGAGATGGTGTAAAAGCGTATTTATTAAGAATTAAAATTAAGGAGGATAAAAATGAAAATCACTAAACTTGAGCATTCAGGATTAATTTTGGGGAAGGATGAGCGCAAAATTGTGTTTGATCCGGTAGAGATTACGGCAGAATTGCCAGAAATGAGCAATGTAGTGGCAGTAATTTTGACACATAAACATGGTGATCATTTTCAGCCAGAGGCTTTGAAAAAAGTTTTAGCGAATAACGTAACAGCAAGGATTTTTGCGCCAGCGGAAATGGCAACGGATATTCCCGGCGTAGAAGCAGTGCGAGCTGGTGATACGGTAGAGGTGGAAGGCTTCTTTTTAGAGTTCTTTGGTGAAAATCATGCACCGATTGTGCCTGGGGTATATCCGTGTCAAAATGTTGGTGTGGTGGTGGACGGGATTTTTGTGAATCCAGGGGATTCGCTGGATTATCCAGAGCATGTGAAGATGCCAAAAGTGTTGTGTGCGGCGGATGTGGCGCCGTGGATTAAGACTTGTGAAGCGATGAGTTATATTGAGATTGCCAAACCAGAAATGGTTATTCCGGTACACGATGCGATTCTATCGCCTTTTGGTAAAAATATTCAGGACAATTGGCTAGCGGTAGCTTGTAAGGAGGTGAATGCGGAGCTGAAGTCGTTAAAAGTTGGTGAGAGCGTTGAAATTGCGGAATAGTTGAGTTGTTTTGTGGAGCTTGGTAGCTACCATTTTTTCAAAAACGGTAGCTACATTTTTTGCTCTCACCTCTTTTATTACCCAAAAGTAGGCTGTCGTTTTTTAAAAAACGACAGCCACGTATAAAAGCTATAACCTCAGGCTTTAGCGTGCAAGACAACGGACCGAGAAGCCACCGTTTTTACGAGCCGATAACGATGAAGCTGAGGTATTTTGTCCATTAAATCCCAGGATTAAGATTTTTGAACCATCTTCGCTTGAGACATCAATAGTACTAGATATGTAATTGCTGCCATTACCGACACTATTAAATGCGCCATCAGTTAAATAAAGATCACCTCCTCGCACAAAGTAGAATGGAGCAAGGGATAGATTATAGGATGCATTATAAATTGATGCGGTTAAGTTATAATATGTCAGTAGATTATAAAATGAATTTAGCTTAGATTCATCAGCAGTAGGTAATTGCCAATTCTTAGGACAAATACTACCTGGGGCATTATAATTCGCTAAATTGTCACCAGTTCCGGCAACAGCGGTATTCCATTGGTAGTAATTACCCAGTAAATAATGTTCATTGGCACCAGGCTTATATTCTGACACTTTATCGCAAGCCGAAAAAGTTTGTCCAGTAACGACATTGCAGCTTGCATACTCGGTAGGTGCTTTCAAAATATAGTCACCTACACTCCAGCTCCTCGTCGCATTGACTGGTCCACTGTCTACTACTCTTTCGGGAGTTATAGTTTCGGTTGCAGTTGGTGGATACGCACTACTAGCGTTCCAAATTTCGCTAACATCTGTATTTGTAGGATTTATCTCATTATTATCAATTCTTTCCTGTGTAATATCATAAGCTAGGTTCTGCGTCATCCAGCAATTACCATCGGCAAGCTTCGAGACCCAGTAGCTTT
>CAZVTE010000072.1:0-5786 GCA_964629705.1 uncultured Candidatus Saccharibacteria bacterium
TGCTATGTAATGCTAAGGTCGTCGGTTCTGCCAAATCGAAGATTTGCCAGAAAAGCCTGCACTTCTTCAGAACAAAATGCAAGCATTGTTGTTCGCTCGGAAGCTTGTCTTTTCAAATCCGATCACCCAGACCACATGGATTTTGCTATGTAATGCTAAGGTCGTCGGTTCTGCCAAATCGAAGATTTGCCAGAAAAGTGTAGAGAGCTTTCAATAGAGCGCTGTTTTTATGTTTTATAATTGACATTTTGGTAAAAACATCTATAATGTAAATTGAGATTGTACATTATAAGAAGAGGGGGACGAAGAATGTCGCAGTATGTTGAAATTCAGAATGGAATCGTTGTCGTAACTGGTCCGTCAGCAGTTGGTAAAAGTGTTATGGCTCAGCAAATCTTTGAGAGCACGCCTTATCACAATAAGGTGCTGTTGCAGCAAGATAATCCGTATAAGGGCATAACGGCTACAGAAAAGGTTGAATTATTGAGGCTTGAACAGCAGTTTTTAAGCTCAACTATGTCTATGTCTGATGAGTATAGCAAATCATATCTAAGAAGTCATGAGGCTCGTAGCTATGTGATGGCAACGGAATATCGTTTGCAAAAGGCTTTAGAAAAACGTCAATTTGTTGTGCTTGATGGAACTTATTGCCAGAAAGAAATATTGTACTGCTTTTTGGCGGCTTTGCCAAAACTTGGACTCATGAAGCCGGTAACTCTACTGAGGTTGTGTCCGGATATTAAACTGCATATGTCATTTTATCGGGCACGAAAGCGTAAAGTGGAGAAGCAAATCTTATTTGAGCAGATGCGCGAATTCCATAAATTTTCTCGAAAAGAGGTAGTGACATTATTTCCGTGGGTACGCGTGTACGAAATTGGTGATCCGCGAAAAGTGAAGTTTGATTTTTTGGGAAGTAATGAGGTGACGGTGGAACTTCTAAGCGCGTATTCGGCATATGAGGATTCTCATGCGGAGTAATTAATTGTGACATCATAAAAGGCGAGGCTATGCTTCGCCTTGATGCGTGTTG
Organism: uncultured Candidatus Saccharibacteria bacterium; assembly: GCA_964629705.1. Classification (GTDB taxonomy): domain Bacteria; phylum Patescibacteriota; class Saccharimonadia; order Saccharimonadales; family Saccharimonadaceae; genus Nanosyncoccus. The sequence continues at coordinate 1,034 of CAZVTE010000072.1, forward strand.
GCGACTATCTTTTGCGACCGAGGACTTTGCGTTTAACTTTAGTGGTTTCTTTTTTGGCGTCAGATTTTAATTTATCAACCTTCTTGGCGGCGTCTTTTTTGAGTTTGACAGCTTCTTTCTTAGTGTTTTTAAGCCCCTTCTTGAGGTTTTTCTCAACTTTCTTGACGTCTTTGTCGAGTTTTTTCTTCGTACTGGCTAATGTCATAATTAGTTCCTGTTTAAGCTTATATTTATATTATAGCTCATTTTTTGGAAAATTAGGTATTTTCATTAAGTAGTAATTCGATAAATTCTTTGACATCTTTTAGCTGGCGTTTTTCATCGCTTGCGAGATTGAGTTTAGGATTTTCAAGAAAATCTAGTGTTACGAGATGTCGATAAACTGCCTGGACGAGTTTTTTAAATTCTTGCTCGTCTGGATTATTATACTCGTAAACCTTGTCATGCACTTGACCTTCTTTGTCTGGAGTAACAAAAAGGATGTGGGCTTTTTCGATTTTATATTGGCTGTAATTTGGCGATAAATTAAGTAATAATTTATAGAATTCTAGTTGGAGCATATATTTGTAGAGCGTGGAGTGACTACGCCATTTACCATCATGAAAACTGCCAGTCTTAAAGTCATAGACTTCTATGGTTTTATTTTTCTTATCGATACTGAGATGGTCGATTTTGCCGGTTAGAGGAACGTCTTCAAAAATGAGATGTTCGGCGGAGAAATTAACTTCGGCCCTGCTATTTTCTTTTCTGACTATTTCTCGGAAATCTTGGAGGGTCTTTTCGAAGCTATTTAAGCCTTTGTCGATTAGTTCATTGATTTCTATGGCTTCGAGAGGCATTTTGGAGGCTTCTTCTTTAAAATAGCTAATGGCTTCGTCATCGGTAATTTTTGCGTTGGTGATTTTTTCGAAAACTGCGTGGACGAGATTACCGTAGGCAAGTGTGGGATTAAGTGGTTCGCTTGGAGCTTGCAATAGTTGGTCGCGATAGACGCTTTGTGGGCCAGCATAAACTATGTCAATAAAATTGGTGAGGTCAGTGGCGGTGAGTTTGTATTTATCGAGACGAGGTTGCAAGAGCATTTTTATGTCGGGAATGTTATTTTGATAATTTGACACCCAATGATATTTGCTGCCGGCAATCTTTTGATTATCATCGAATTCGTTGTGCTCAATAACTTTTTTGGCGATTTCTGGCAGGAAAGGAGAAATAATTTCATGATTGTCTTCTCGTTCATCCAAGTATGCTAAGCGGGCTGGAGTTTTGCCGAAGAAATCGACTTTAGAATTAGTCAAAGTTAGACTATCTTTAGCTCTTGTGATAGCGACAAAGAAGAGTCGTAGGCATTCGTCGTCGGTGTTGCCAGTGTGGCGGATTTGAGCTAGATTTTTAGGTAGCGCAAACATGTTATTATTCCCTTTTGAAGTTCCCCAAGCAATGTTGTCGGTGGCAATAATAAAAACATATTTGTACTCTAATCCCTTACTCTTATGCGCGGAGACGATTTGGACTGCGCTAACAGCGTCTTGATATGGATTAGTGCTAACAATAGTGGCGTCTGCATTTTCGTAGTCTGTAATTGTATTGATAAAATCTCTTAATTTTGGTTTTTCGTTATGAATATGACTTGTAATAGTATTTCTAACGGTGTTGAGATTGGCATAAAATTCAAATAGTTCTCCATCGCTACTAGTTTTACAATACCAATCTAGATAGGGTGATTTATAATGATTTAACTCAACCTCACCGATTAAGTAATTTAGCCAGAGTTCGAGAGGTGTATTCAGCGCTTGAAAAACTAATTCAGCGAAGAATTTACCGATTTGCTGCAGTTTTGCATCTTCTGATGCTGTAAGATAATCTAGAGCATTCTTATGTTCGTATCTTGCACCTTCCATTGTGCGAATGACTGTGGCGGGATTGTTTTCCCAAAATGGAAAAGATAGAATCTCCATGAGATAGTGGGTGGCATTTTTACTCTCTGCTAAATCATTGACGAAATTCGCCATTACAATAATTTCGTGGATTTTCTGCTCTTCAATTAAATTGGATTTCTTTTCATAAGCAATATTGATTTTTTGAGCCTGGAGGTAGGGCAAGAGACCAGTGACGTATTTATGTTTTGGTGTGATGATAGCAATATCACTAGGGTCTTCACCTCTATCGATTAGTTGACGGATTTCTTGGCTAACCCAATAGTATTCAGCATCAGCGGAAATAAATTCGTGACGACTAATTTTGGAATGCGGAATAGCTTTAACAGTATCTTTTTTCAATAAGTCTAGCATAGATCTTAATACTTTATTGATATTGTGTTTTTCAGCAAAGCTATTATCAACTTGTTTGGCAACTTGATGCGAAAAATCGAGGATTTCGCCAGTGCTACGATAGTTGTCTAGGAGTGTAATTACTTTTGCGTTGTAGCGTTCTTGGAAATCTAGTAAGTTAGAAGCGTTGGCGCCTTGGAATTCAAAAATAGCTTGGTCGTCGTCTCCTACTGCCATGATATTAGGTTTTTCATAATCGGCAATTAGATTGATTAATTCAGCTTGAGATGGATTAGTATCTTGGAACTCGTCGAGTAAAATGTATTGAAAGATTTCGGAGAGACTTAGCTTGAATCCGCGATTATCTTTGAGTAACTGAATAGCATATTCGATCATGTCGGCAAAGTCATAAAGATTTTCGTTTTTCAGCTTGGCGTCGTAAGCGGCCATAATTTTGCTGAGTGAAGCAAGTTTTTTGTTGGCAATAATATCCTTGAGGCGGTAGTTATTTTCAGCATCTTTTTCGAAATATTTATCTTTCCAGTTACTAAGTGGTTTTAGTTTTGGCTTTTCTTTTGAACTTTCGTCATCGATTGCTTCTTTTAGCTCTCGCGCCATACCATTGGCGATGCGTTCGACATTATTCACGATTGGTTTGTCAGAGATAAAAGCGGTTAATTCTGCGAGAATTGGTTCATAGACCATGGTGACTGCGTAGTCGAATTTATCTCGACCTTTAAGATTTGCAAAATGTTCAGAGGCCTTTGAGCTAATTTTAATACTGTCATTGATGTTTATTTCGGCAATAGTAGCTAAATCTTCGCTGGTGAGGCGATTATTTTTGGCATGGCCAATAGTCTCGACTAAATCTTTAATATTGGTAGTCTTATTAATGTCATTAGCTGGTAGAGTATTTTGGATTTCTTTGATTATTTTGTATTGCGTCACTTGGTCGATTGGTTCGTCTAGTGGGCGCTCAATAAAGTCTGCGTAGTTTTTATATCGGTCAAGAATGTTGGCGCCAAAAGCGTGGTAGGTATAAATATGAACCTTACCGGCATCTTTGCCAATCATTGATGTTAATCTAGCGCGCATATTAGTAGCTCCAGATTCGGTAAAGGTAATGCAAAGAATATTTTCTGGATTAGTATCGGTATTTTCTAGAATATAAGCGACTTTAGCGGAAAGTAGTTGAGTTTTTCCAGTTCCTGGACCAGCTAAAACTAAGAGTGGACCTTCGAGATATTCTACGGCTGCTTGTTGTTCTTTGTTTAACCCCATATTGCCCTTTCTAGGTTTTCTTGATCTTTTTGTTGTTGACGGAATTTACGGTCTTTTTCGGCTGCAATTAATTCGCGCTGTCTAACTAAACCGCCAAATCTAATGAGTATATCAAGCAAATCGTTTAGTAAAACTTTATCTTGATTAACATCGGTAACAACAAATTGTTTTGGATCGCGTTTTACGGTAACACGAATAAACCGTTCTTCTGGCAGTAAGTTGACTATGTAAATACAAAAGCCAGACATACTACGGTTAATGTAGAGCTTATCATTTTCAAAATAAGTAAACCATTGGTCAGCTGGAGTTTGTGGTAGGTAGCCACGTTTAAGAATTTCATAATCTTTAAATGAGATTTCTTTTTCTAAAGTGAACTGGGTGTTTTGGGTTGGCATAGGTAAATGTCGCCAGCTATTAGAAGTGATAGGTTTATTCATTTCTTATCTCCTTTCCAATATCACTAAGTTTTCTAAGTGAGGGGTGCGAGGAAAGAAATTAAACGGTATAACCTTAGTAATATTATACATATCGTTAGTAACTAAACTTTTGATGTCGCGAGCTTGGGTGCTAGGATTGCAAGATAAATAGATAATTTTTTCTGGTGTTTCTTGTAATAACTTTTCAATTAGCTTCTGGTTGCAGCCGGCGCGGGGTGGATCTAGAATTACGGTTTGTTGTGGTGCAATGTAGCTCAGTGCTTCCTCGGATTTTGCGAGTATGGGTGTTGCCCAAGTTTTATCATGACAGTTTCTCTCCAGCTCAGCGTAGGCTGCCTTATCGCATTCAACCAATACTAAGTTTTTCTCTTTTGCGACTGATAGTCCAATAGTCCCAACGCCGGCATAGAGGTCGAGTATGGATTTACTTTGAATATGTCTACTGATTTCTTCAAGCGCCATTTCGTAAACCGGGAGGTTGATTTGAAAAAAGCCATTAGGAGAATACGAATATTGGCTTCCCAAAATTTTGTCTTCTAAGTTTGAAAATTGTGGATGCGGTTGATAGTTTTCATAAAGACCGCCACTGACCGTTCCCTCTTGATTACATCTGAGTAATAACGATTGATATTTGCGTGCATCTTCATGTTTGAGATTGAGTTCTTGAATTATGTTGTTTGCAGCCTGCCAGATTTCTGGCATTTCAATACTTGATTGATCGATGGCGACTTTTTGGTGTGAACCACGGCGGCGAAAGGCTGGTTTTAT
>CAZVTE010000073.1:0-5761 GCA_964629705.1 uncultured Candidatus Saccharibacteria bacterium
GGGTAATGCTACTTGCTATAGGAATGATGGTAATATCACCGAATGTCATGGAAGGCGCCAGTGCCGAGGAAGCCAGCTCTACCATGTCATATGCGGCTACGGTAAACCCGGTACTCTCCATTGCTCTCACTGACCAAATTGCCGTAGAGTTTACGCCAACAACAGAAGGAGACTTTAAGAATGCTAATGCAATGCTTAAAGTCTCTACTAACAATATTGATGGTTATAAAATCATGTTGGCCACTAGCGGTGATTCGGCAGCTTTAACTAATATTGATAGTAATAGCGAGATTATTCCCACACTTACATCTACTGCTACAGTCGATACTTTCCCAAAGAACAGCTGGGGGTATAATCTCGTCAAGCAAGGTGAAGATGCTTCTATCTATAACTCTATTCCGCATACAAATACACAGGTGCGTAACGTCGCTACCGGCGACGTTACGGCAGGGCTGGTGGATGAATATACCTTGAACTTTGGTACGAAAGTAACTAATAGTCTGCCAGCTGGAATATACAAAAAGGAAATCACCGTGTCGGTAGTAGCTAACCCAGTGGAGCTTAGAACTCTCACTGATCTTACCGTAATGCAAGACATGAATACTAAAATTTGCCAAAATACCGACATTGTCAGTGACCCAAAGAATCCCGTCACCAAGCAACTCACCGATATCCGGGATGGGAAATCATATTGGGTGAGTAAGCTTGCTGACGGGAACTGCTGGATGGTACAAAACCTAGACTTAGATATACCGGCAGAAGGCTTAAGAGCAATCAATACCGATATTGAGGAAGATTGGAATGCTAGTAGTACGTATCCGCCTAAGCAAACTAGTGATGCCGATGGTCTTTTAATTGGGGGAAGTTATATTAGTACGGGATCTTGGGATATTGGCGAATATGTATTGATTGATCCGGTTGATAATGTTACGCCATGTATGAATATTTCTGGCAGCGAAGGTTTTGCTTGTTCGAGGTTTCGGGCTTATACTTCGGCAGATGATGCTCACTATACCTTAGGGAATTATTATCAGTGGAATGCGGCTACAGCTGGTACTGGTAGGCTCAGTAAAACTGAAAATGCTAAAGGGTCAATCTGTCCAAAGAACTGGCAATTGCCGGCTGCGGATGGTGGTGCGGAAGAAGCTAGAAGTGCTACAAGATTTACTCAAACTTATTTTGATAAATATGGGAATAAAACTTTTAGTAATTTATTTAATGCTTATAGTTATAGCTTCCCGAGTGGCAGTGCTCCGAATATTTATGGAGATAATGATCAAAATGGTTATAATCCCGGTGCTATACCTTTTTATTTTACGCGCAGCGGTAGAGTAGATACTTCAAGTGGTGTTTTAAAAGATGTGGGGCGTTGGGGAGACGTTTGGTCTCAGACTCCTAATACAGAACATGATAATGCTGAGAATATTACTTATCGAGAGAAAGCCACCTATCCATCAAATATAAGTTCGCCAAATATAGGTAATGCTGTGCGTTGTGTAGCGCGATAATTCTCTTTTGCATCTTTAAGCTATACTGAAAATAGTCTATTTTAATAAAGAACGGTCAAGTGTAGACTTGACCGTTTCATGTTGGTGTTGAGAATATTTAAAAACAATCAAGTCTCCACTTGATTGTTTTGCAAAAACCATGGTTCTCATAAAAACAGTCAAGTCGTCACTTGATTGTCTTATAGCATATCTGTAAAAATTAGTACTTAATGAGTGGTACTTAATAAGTGTTGTCACGTAGAGAAGTAGTACCCCATCTTGCATGAACTGAATAGCTTACGTTGATAGCGGTTGATGTAAGATAGAGAGCATAGCATCGAAGGATATCGCTGGCTTTATTCGAAGCTGAATGCATGCCTTCACCAGACTGCCATAAGTAATCCAAAGCATATATTTGTCCACTCCGCACAAAGTAAAGTGGATTGATAGGTAATATTAAGTATACATGAGGATAGCTATTTAGCGAAAAAGTTCTAGTAATGGTGGAGAAGGTGTGTTATGCTAGAGGTAGATATTTAGGAGGTGATGTCATGAAAAAGACGGAAAAACAGATACAGGATAAGGCGAAGCAGAAGTCAGGTTGGCCGAAGTATATTTTTGTGACTGGCGGCGTGCTTTCTGGTGTGGGCAAGGGGATCACGGCGGCTTCGATTGGGGCAATATTGAAGGCAAAGGGTTTTAAGGTTTCGATACAAAAGTGTGATCCGTATTTAAACGTAGATGCGGGGCTCTTGAATCCGGTAGAGCATGGTGAGTGCTTTGTGACACATGATGGCAAAGAAACGGATCTTGATTTGGGACATTATGAGCGATTTTTGGATTTTGAGACTAGCAAATATTCAAGCGTGCTTTCGGGGGCACTGTATCAAGAGCTAATCAATAAAGAGCGTAACGGTGGTTTTCATGGTAAAACCGTGCAAATGATTCCACATTTTACAAATTTAGTGCAAGAGAAGATTGAGAAAGCCAGTGAGGGGGCAGATATTCATATTGTGGAAATTGGGGGGACGGTAGGTGATTATGAGGGGCTGAGTTTTATTGAGGCGATTCGTCTATTTGCGAATCGGGTAGGGCGTGAGAATTGTTTGTATGTGCATGTGGTATATGTGCCATGGATTAACACTTCGAAAGAATTGAAGACCAAACCGGCGCAGAATGCTTTGAAAGATTTACGGGGATTTGGAATTATTCCGGATGTGGTAGTGTGCAGAACAGAGCGTCCGGCGCCACGGTCGGTGTGTGAGAAGATTGCTGGATTTTCGGGGATTCCAGAGGAGGCAGTGTTGAATCTGCCAGATATTGAGAGTGTTTATGATGTGCCGTTCAACGTGTTGAAATCTGGAGTTCTGGAGATTTTGAATAAATTTGTGGGGGATAATTCTGAGCCAGATATGAGCAAGTGGAAGGAATTTTCGGAACTCAGAGCAAAGAAATGGGATAGGACGGTTAAGGTTGGTTTGGTGGCAAAATATGTGGGGAATGAAGATGCTTATATTTGTGTGACAGAGGCTTTGAAGGCAGCGGCGGCTTGGAATAAAGTGAATTTGGAGATTGTCTGGCTGAATGCTGAGGAAGTGAGAGATGAGGATTTTGCAAGCGTAGATGGCTTGGTGGTGCCGGGTGGTTTTGGAGTGCGTGGTGCAGAAGGGAAGATTAAGGCGGCGACTTATGCACTAGAAAACAATAAGCCTTATTTAGGATTGTGTTTGGGCTTGCAGATGGCGTGCGTGGCGGCGGCGCGTAGAGGTGGTAAGAAAAACGCTGGAGCGGAAGAGTTTGATGCGAAACCGGAAGATCGGGTGATTTGTCTGATGGAGGGTCAGGACGGTAAAAGTTCGACTGGTGGCACAATGCGACTAGGCGATTATGTAGCTAAACTAAAGTCGGGGAGTAAGGTGCGAGAAATCTATGGGAGAGATGAAGTGGTTGAGAGACATCGCCATCGTTACGAAGTGAATCAAGAGTTCTTGCCAGAAATTGAGAAAGGGGGGTTAGTGGTGGCGGGAACTTCGCCAGATGGAACGTTGGTGGAATTTGTGGAAAGTCCAACGGCGGATTTCTTTGTAGCGACTCAGGCGCATCCGGAATTTAGGAGTCGGCCACTAAATGTGCATCCATTATTTATGGAGTTTGTGAAAGCTTGTAAAGACAGGCGATAGAGAGGATTTGGTATGCAGAAAGCCCTTCGCTAGAAAGGGCTGGATTCTGTTGTTTCTAAAAAAGTGCGTGTTGCGTCTGTTTCGTTTGGTTAGCGCAGGCTTTCGCGCTCGAGCCAATAATTCATTAAACGTTCGTACTGGTGAATATTGGATTCAGTACTTTTGATGGAGCGGTGGTAGCGCTGAATTTCCGCTTTCGCCGTGTCGATGCGGTATATGAGGCTACCCAATACCGTGTTAGCAATTTCTATTTCTGCTTCCAAGATGGCTTCTGTCTTACCTTTTTGCAGAGAAGCTGCCAATGCGGACTGAGTCTCAAGTAGCTCGGTGCACAGGGAATTTAATTGCTTCTCCCATGCCACTGCGTTAGCCTTAGCCTGTTCCAGCTCTTTGTACGCCTTCTGAATTTTTTTGGCGTACTGGTCAACCATACGAGCAGCTTCGTTAGCATCATTTACGCTAAGCTCTACCTCTTCGACAACGTATGCTGTGGCCGATGGGGTGGTTGGGGCCTTTGAGCTTTCAAAAACCTCTTTTAGTGATAAACCATTGCCTGCTATGATTGTGCCGGCACATTCCTTTTCCCAGGCGGTCACGGTTCTCAAAATTTTGTAGACGTCAGTTTCTTTTAACATGTTTTCTTCCTCCATTTTCTGTTTTTCCGTTTTCTCTGGACTTTGCAACAATATTAATTTTCGTTCATATAGTGTATTTACTATATGATTACTTCTATTGTAGCACAGATTTGTAAAAATGTCAATGGATTTTTCAAGAATAAGTGTTTTTTGCAAGCATTTTGAGAGAGGATGGCTCTAGAGAAGATTTACTTGACAAAATGCTTATGGTGTGCTAGTATGGAAGATATAAGCTGGTTGGAAGCCGGACTGTTTTTGGTGTGATAGTATATGTATTTCAGAATATGGAAAATAAGGGGTATTATAAGTAGGTGGAGTGTGGTATAATGAGGAGAAGAAGGGAGCTTTATGCATAAACTAAGTAATGTTTTGTGGGGGATAGTCTTGATTACACTTGGTGTGGTGTTTGGTTTGAATATTCTGGGGGTGACTGATATCAACGTGTTTTTCTCGGGCTGGTGGACGCTATTCATTATTGTGCCGTGCTTTATTAATCTGTTCGTTGACGAGCATAAAGGCGGGAATTTGATTGGTTTGTTGTTTGGTGTGTGTCTGTTTTTAGCTTGTCAGGATTTATTAGATATGGTTCTGGTATGGAAAATGATTATACCAGCATGTTTGGTAGTGGCAGGTTTAGTAATAATCTTTCATGGGAGCTTTAAAGATTCAGCAGTGCGCAGAGCAAAGAAGTTGAGTAATGAGCGAACAGATTTTGAGCGAAGAGAGTATTGGGCGACCTTTTCAGAACAGATTTTGAATTTTGACGGAGAAAAATTTGATGGCTGCAAAATGGATGTAGTGTTTGGTGGGGTGAAATGTGATTTGAAAAAGGCGAAGATTGAAGATGGTGCAGTAATTGTGGCGAGTAGCGTGTTTGGTGGCATTACGATTTATGTGCCAGAAGATATTGAGGTAGAGGTGGCATCAACTGCAATATTTGGTGGTGTATCTGATAAACGTAGAAAAAAAGCGAAGAGCGTAAGTGGCCACGAGTTGGAAGATATTGAAGAGGCGGAAGTAGTTGGCGAGAAGACGGATACAAAAGCAAAGGGGAAGATAAAGAAAACTTTATATATTGATGCGACTTGCTTGTTTGGTGGATTGGAGATTAGATAATGCATAGCGCACAGAGAATTGTAAAATATTTGGCGGTGGCTTTGGCATTCTTTATTATGGCAGCGATTGTGTCGGCAGTGATGTTTGCGGCTTCAATGATGGGCTTTCTTGTAGGCAGCGAAGTTGGAGGGCGAGAATCAAATGGGACTGTTGAGCTAATTTGGGAAAATGAGGCTGATGAGGATGAAATTCGAAGGCTGGAGATTAATGTGGCAGCAGTAGATTTGAAGGTGAAAGCTGGGGATGGTTTTGCAGTGGAAAGTGATAGTAGCTATATTGATACTTCTACTCGTGGGGATGCGTTGTATGTGGAGGAAAAATCACATGGGTGGTGGAATTTTGG
>CAZVTE010000074.1:0-5741 GCA_964629705.1 uncultured Candidatus Saccharibacteria bacterium
CTGGGTTTACTACTGCTGAGTAGGTGGTGCTACTTGTAGCGGTGAGCTCCTCGGCACTGACACCTTCGGTGACACTGGGCGAGATTAAGGCTAGCGCCAGCAGGCCGAGCGCCACTGCGCTCGCCCCGCCAATGTAATTGGCGTGCTTGAGCAAGCTCAAGCGCTGGCGCGAGCCTCCCCGATTAGATTTACTATGTTTAAGCCTATGCATAAGCATAACCTCCTATTCTTTTTTGGGTTGGTATTAGACACCCTGCAGGCCACTTTTTATTACCACTTGGTAGGTCATGTCAAAAAACCAAAGTATAAAAAGTGACACCACGCAGGTGTCTTATGCCTTTTACAACAGAATACGAATTGCTATTACTAGCCTTTAAATCAGTTGTGCGTGATGCCACTTATTCTTGATTCAAAGACATAATAACAGTAAAACATATTCCAAAAACAATACGCAAAAAACGTATTCTGAAAAACATAAGACATTTCTATTATACCACACCCACATTAAAACAAGAGTGAAAGCAGCATACAATCTGTATCTTTTATTTGCGTGAGAGAAAAACTCAACCATTGTAAGGTAAAAGCCGGCTGATTATCAATGCCATCGTATGCCGGATTGATATCATGATCTGAATAATACATTCGATACGAAGCTTCATCGTTGCTAGTACTACCAGTCCATAACCCTCCACTACTGCCATATTCGATAATTTTATTCTTCCAGCCAATGGCGAAGTAACCACTCCGCACAAAGTAAAGTGGGTGAGAAGCAATAGTTAATAATCATTTCCGATGTTTGATTTTATTGCGGGTGCGAAGTAAATTATAAGTTAACTTAGGATGCTTGAGAATAGATTGAAGAGCAAGCCAATTCTTTTGACCAAAGTCACTTTTTTTAAGTAAACCAGCTTCACTATCAGCAATAAACTCTGCGCGGAACCGTGCATAGAACTCTTTGGCCAGTGGCGGCGCGAGCCGTTGTAAATTCCAATGATAACTTAAGAACTTAGCAACTTCCAATTCCCCACTCAATTGCTCGTAGAGTCCACTTTCACGCAAGAAGCGCTCAACTTCGGCATACTCTTCAACGACACAATAGACTTTCCCCGGATTATTCACCGAAGAACTTGCATTATCAATCCGATAGTGCAAAAATGCTTTATCCGTCAAAAAGGCACGCTGAGCGAGCGCCCAAACTTTAAAATTAAAACTGATATCCTGATAAGAAGCACCGGCAGTTGGCAAAAAGTTGATATGATTCTTTTCCAAAAAATCACGGCGATAAAGCTGCGACCAAATTGCAGGAGCAAATCGAAAAACTTTTCTTTCTTCAAGTGGATAAAAAACGTAATTGCTATCGCTTGGAGTAATTTCGGTCACTTTGGTACTTTCACCAGAAGATTGTTCGCGGTAATAGTTTGCTTTAACTACGTCAACCTGATTCTTCTCGGCAAAATTATAGAGTGTGGCAAAAGCATCTAGGTCAATCCAATCGTCAGATTCAACAATCCCAATATATGCTCCTCTCGCTTGACGAAGACCATAGTTCATACTGTCACCATAGCCAGAATTAAGTTTATTTATTACTACAATACGCGCATCACGTTGGGCAAACTGGCGAATAATCTGCATGGAGTTATCAGTAGAGCCATCATTGATACAAATAATTTCAATCTCGGGCAAAGTTTGATTTACAAGGCTAGTTAAACACTGTGTCAAAAATTGTTCCACATTATAAATTGGCACTAAAACTGATACTTTGGGGGTGTAATTTTGCAAGTCTACTCCTTTTCCACGCTAATCTTATCGTCATTATATCATATCGCAAGCCACCCGAAAAATAAAATTGGTTTTCCACAGGATGTAGAAAACTTTTGCAGAAGTGTTCGGTTTTTTGATTATTGTGTTTTTTAGATTTTGTGTTATATTTGTAGTTGCAAGGCGCTATATTTATTATTAAATAGATAAGGGGTGAGTGGATTTTGTTAATATAAGCTAGAAATATACTAGAAAAAGCCCCGGCGCGTGGCTGGGGCTAGTATTTTCAGTATATATTATATATGTAGCTTATGTTTCTGCCGAGTGACTACCGTCTAAATCCAGATTGAGAATTTTAGCGGCTTCGTGCAAAACTCGGGCTTCTTTAGGGGTAACAAAGCCTAAATAACGATTGAATAGCTCTGTGGTCTCTGGATAAGTAGTATTAATCACCTCAAGTGAGCGTGCTGTGCCTGGAGATTTGCGTAAAACACCTTTTTTGACAAGGTTATCAATATGCTCTGCTACTGCGGAAACTGACGACAAACCAAGTGCGGTCATAATTTCACGATAAGAAGGAGATTCCCCTCTGGTAGTCGTAAAATCACTAATAAAATCCACAATTATGGACTGTTTTTTGGTCAATTTATTATTCATATGCTATAATTTATTATAGGTGATGAGTTGAAATAAGTCAAAGAGGAATATGGATACGTCAATTGATGGATTAAAGCGGAGGTCGTCGTCTAACAAACGAAAACCAGTGAATGGCTCCCCTCAGCGTGTTGCAGGGGGCGGGTTTGATGTAGCCGCAAAATCACAGCCAAGGCGGATACAACCAATAGCCTCTGGTCGGCGAGCTAATGCAATCAAGTTGGCTCAAAGCCAAATGCAGACTGCTGGTAGGAGCGCAACCAAGCGTCGCGTAGCGCCAGCACCGAGTGCAAGCGCCATGCAAAAGACAAGAGTAGCATCCAAGAAGGTGACGCACTCAAAGGTTGCAAGGCCCTCACCAAAATTACCGATGCCAGAAGATGTAAAACCGACACCAAAACCGCAGCCAATAGCCAAGAAAATCAAATCTGACGATTTACTGCTAGGTATGGACGAACTGCAGCTAGAGCAGTTGATTAATGATAATTGGGGTGATGCTGATGCGGACGCGGATATTTTGGATTTGGACAGTTTAGACAGTTACCCTGAGGACGCAGAAGAAGAATCCTATGACATGAACTTTACAAGTGACGATTTAGAGAAGAAAAAGCCAAAGAAGGATACAAAAAAGCAAAAAGCCGCTAAAAAGAGCGACGAGGATGATTTCTTTAACGCAGAAAACGCGCACGATGATAGCGATTCCCTGCTCGATGAGAGTGAAGAATTAGAAAACGCCAAAAAACAAGCCAAAAAAGACAAGAAGGATAAAAAGCGAAAGAAAAAAAAGCATCGCGTGCGCAATGCAATCTTGATCGTTTTGGGACTTTTGATAATTGCCGGAGTAGTATTGGTAATATGGGGCAACGATATTTTGCTCAAGTTGACTGGTGGCCGGTCTGGGTTATGGGATACAGTCTGGTCAATGGTGGATGAAGGCGGCGAACTTGCCATGGATGAACACGGGCGTACTAATATCTTAGTATTTGGCACCGAGGGTTATGATATGAACGGTAGCACCGGCAACGGTATGACTCATGATGGAGCACAGCTAACCGATTCTATCATGATTGTAAGTCTTGACCAGAAAACGAAAGATGTGGCGCTACTCAGTATTCCGCGGGATTTGAAAGTTTCTGGGGCGTGTATGGCTGGTAAAGTGAACGAGGTTTTCTCTTGTAATAACGAAAACGGCGAGAATGAAGAAGCTGGCGCTCAAGCTATGATGGATGAGATTGGTGAAATTCTAGGCTTGGATTTCCAGTATTATGCGCACGTCAACTGGGGCTCACTGATCAATATTATTGATACCTTGGGCGGTATTACGGTTGTATTAGACGAAGATATTTCTGACTATTATTATACTGGCTTCGTGGCAAAAGCTGGCGAGCCAGTACAGCTGAATGGCGAGCAAGCGCTAGGATTAGCTCGGGCAAGACACGGTACAGCCGGTGGCGATTTTACACGTGGTAATAGTCAGCAGAAGATTTTGACGGGAATTGTTAATAAAGTACTAGAAAACGGCGTAGGGTTGACCGAGGCATTTAACTTACTCAATATCCTAGGGGATAATCTACGGACGAATTTCAGCTCTGACGATATCAAAGCTGCTCTGAAAGTAGCCAATGGTTTTGATATGAATAATATTCGCCAGGTTCCGCTAGTAGATTACGAAAACAATATCTATCATGTTAAATCGGAAACAATCAATGGTATTTCTTATGTCATCCCGAATGAAGGGATTGGCAGATATAGTGAAATCCAGAAATATGTAGATAAGATGTTCAGCAGCAACCCAGCGGCGCGCGAAGGGGCGGAGATTACTATACTTAATGCTACAGGCGTGACCGGCTTGGCCGGCAAAGAAGCTGATAAACTGGAGGCTGAAGGTTATGATGTCGGCACGATTAGTGACACGGAGGCCGAAAATTGCACCGAAAAATATTGCATTTATCAGCTAAACGATACAATGAGTGCAACTGCCACCGCTCTTAGCGAGAGGTATGGCTTAGAAGTAAGATTAGGAGATTCCTTGCCTGCTGGTATGAATGCTAGTACAGCTGATTTCGTGATTATTGTGGGACAAAGCGAGAATTCGGAAGAATAAAAAGTCCCATGCAGTAAATTACGCTGCATGGGGATAATATTGCGGTGCTATTTGCGATGCTATTTACCACAGCTAACAGTATGGTAAGAATAGCGTGCAGCTGGGTCATCGGTGGGGCCATAGACATTAATGATTGCGAGGGCTTTTTCGTATTCCTCTGCGGTTATATCTTCTTGTACCAAAATGTTCATCGCCCAGATCCATGCCGGCAACTTGATACTATGACCATCACAATAATAAAGCATCTCCGGACCAAGAACAATACTCTTTCGCTGAGATTCTTCATATATCTCCGGACCAAGAACAATACTCTTTCGCTGAGATTCTTCATATCTTTTTGCACTATAACTGCTTTGCCTTGCTAAGGCTGGGAGAAGTACACCCAGTAGGCAAAATATAATCAGCGCCGTTCTACCTTTTTTGGTAAGACTCAGAAGATATTGTATAACTTCCCAAATCACCACTGCTACGCATAGAATATACATTATCATAATGGTTTCCATGTATGGTGTAGGTATGTGTGCCTTGAGGATGAATCTCGGCATGATAGCGATAGCTATCAACATAAACAAGATATAGCACAATTGCGCACCTTTTACGATATTTTCTGCGATTTTTCTCATAATTTTCCCTCCTAAGAATGAGATCTAGCACCAAAACTCTATATTGTAAGGTGCTATTTCGTGATACTTCACATCAAAATCCTCGCCAGTTGTTTCCTCAAACTAGCTTATACTTCCATTGTAGCACAGATTTCTCTTTTTGTCAATACTTTTTACGCTATTTTGGCTGTTTTTATAGCACTTTTTTGAAGATTTTATAGTTTTGTCAACTTTTATAGAGGTAGAATGGCTAGACTCGTGATGTGGATTTTTGTGTTATAATATTTTAACTAGGCAAAGATAATCCACAAGATGTGGAAAAAATACATAGAAATACATAATCCTGTTCGGTTTTAGGATAGTATTGCTTCTGGGCGAGCCAGTCTCATTCCTCACTATCTAATCGGTAATTACTATCAGTATAATACTGCTACTGCTGGTTCTGGTGGTACTATTACTAACGCTAATGCAACTAATAGTATCTGTCCTAAAGGCTGGAAAATGGCAACGAGCGGGCGTGATGCTGAAGGTAAACCATTGCTGGATGATGGAAGTTTTGCAGGAATGTTAAGTCGGTATGGGTTTAGGTTTGAGGAAAAGGATCAGTGGGATAATAGTTTTGG
>CAZVTE010000075.1:0-5727 GCA_964629705.1 uncultured Candidatus Saccharibacteria bacterium
GTCATGTTGACTAGTTCTTCGGCTAATTTTTTAATATCAGCAGCCATGATTATTTTCCTTTCTTAATAATATCCCCCAGATTAAAACTTTGGTTACAAAATTAAGCAGCTTTAGCTTCTAGGCCAGAGATAATTCCGGAAATACCACCGGCAAGACCAGAAATACTCTCTTCGACAGGTGAAAGTAACTGAGCCACCACTTGAGCAATAAGCTCGTCGCGAGAAGGCATTTTGGAAAGTGTAACGATTTCCTCTTGCCCCATAGCAACACCTTCACCAGAGAAGCCACCGGCGAGCTCGAGAGCTGGGTGGGTTTTAGCGAATTCAGCCAAGATTTTGGCTGGTGCAACTTCATCGTCACTAGAAACTGCGTAAATTAGCTGACCGACCAAACCGGTAGTATCAGTATCCTTGTAGACCGCAACTTCGTTCATTGCAACTTTGACGAGGCGATTTTTGACGACTTTAATCTTGACGCCAGCTTCGCGAGCCAGTTTGCGCAGTTCTTGAAGCTCCGCTACGGTGAGACCTTGATAGCGAGCGTAAGCGGTGAGCTTTGCATCGCTGAGAAGTTTGGTTAAATCTGCAACCAAAGTGTCCTTTTTTGCTTTTGAAATTGCCATAAAAGTTCCTTTAGTTTAACTTGATTTCGTATTTAAGTATTAAATACTATTAGCTTTGTGCGTGAGTTGTTAAGTCACGTTACCCACTGTAAGATTCCTAGGTAGCATAATTAAGAAGAATGTCAACTACTATAACATAAGTATATCTTGAAGTTGTCTATTAGAATCAACTATTATGATATATTCCGCCATATTATCAACACCTTCCGCCACGGTCTGCGGTAACTACTTTCATTATAGCAAAATTATCCCTAAAATACAAGCCTTTTCTGGCGATACATTGCATGCTAAGATTAGGGTATGAAACAAGCCGAAAAAGATAAAAATACTAGTGATAATATCAATATTACAATTCGCAGACGACAGAAAATAGTGACATTCTGTAGTTGGCTGGGATATATACTGTGGAGCTTGTTTGCGGCGGTATTCGTGTTGTGGGTCACGGGTAGTGTTTTTGCTTGGGGGATTGGTGACCTTTTTGGGCTAGGGCTAGGGCTATTTGTTCTTGTCGTGTTAGGTGGAATTCCGCTGGTGATTGGGCTGATAGCGATAATTATGGCGTTGATATTAGGCAGAAGAGCGGTGTTTTTGGAATGGCGGCGGAGCTATCTATTGTCAATGAATTATTGTTCCTTGGCGCTGCTAGGAGTTTGTGTGGTGGAATTTTTTGCGATAGATTTCGTGGAGCATTGTGGATTTAATGCAACACGAATCTTTCTTTCGATCTTGTCGCTTATTACAGTGTTCTGTATAATTTATCCGCTGGTGGTGTATTTTTGTGGGCGACAGAAATCTAGAATTTGAGCGTGAAGGTGGTGAGCTTGTCGGATTTAGCCTCTAGCTCCCAATTATTTTTGCTGGCAATGCTTTTGGCAATGGCGAGTCCAAGTCCTGTGCCAGCGGAACTTTTGTCGACTTGATAGAATCGCTCAAAAATGCGTTTGGTATCTTCTGGAGTGAGTGTGGCGCCATCGTTTTTGACACTAATTTTATCATTTTCAAGTGTGATTTTGATAGTTTTGCGGCAATATTTGATGGCGTTATCCATCAAAATGGAGAGAATTTGCTCGAAATCAGTTTTATTGAGTGTAATTTTGGCATTCTTAGTGCGATTTTTGAAGTTAAAATTGATTTGTTTAGCTTGAATGCGCGATTCGAAAGAATTAATTAGATTTTTTACTAATTCTCCTAGTTCTGTTTCTTCCTGGTGGCTAACGGTTTCGAGATTATCAGCACGAGCCAAGGCTAGAAGTTGTTGATCTAAGCTTTGTAATGATTTCACCTCGTTGCTAATATTGTCTATCCAACGATTCCCTTTAATGTCGGCGGCTTCGAGATTAGCTTCGATGGCGGCAAGCGGAGTCTTGATTTCGTGACTAGCATTGGCAATGAAGACTTTTTGTGATTCGTAAGCTTCCTCCACGGGATGGATAGCGTCTTTGGTCCAAAAATAAGAGAAAATAATCAATCCACACTCGGTGATTAGTCCAGACATAAAGAGTGAACTAAGCAACGATTTTTGAGCTTCACGACGCTCGGCAATAACTTGTTCGCGTACGATGTCGGAAATATTAGTGCTAAGCGGGCGACTTAAGGCAAGGCGGTCGGTGACAAAATAAATCAGCCCGAAAGAAAAGACGATAATAATTGTAGTGACGACAGCATTAAAAATAATGAGATGGTTGCGCAACTTTTTGAACATATTATTAGTCATAATTTAGCTTTCACTAGGCTTAAAAACATATCCGAGGTTACGTACGGCAACGATTTTGGCTTTGGAACCAGCTTGTTGCAGTTTTTTACGCAAATAGCTAACGTAGACTTCGACATAATTATCTTCGAGATTGGCTTCGTCACCCCAAGCGCGCAAAAGCAAGCGATTTTTGGATTGGGTTTGCCCGGGATTATCGATTAAGACGCGCAGAATATCGGCCTCCTTGGAAGTTAAGGTTATACCATTAAGAGTGCGATTGGTGGCGTCATAGGTAACATCACCGACTTTGATAGCATGTTCATTCTTGAGTGGTGGGCGACGGTTTAAAGCTTGGATTCGGGCGATGAGCTCGGCGGTCTTGAAGGGTTTGGCGAGGTAGTCATCAGCTCCAGCGTCAAGAGCGTGAACTTTGTCGTTTACTTGTGAGAGCGCAGATAGCATGATTACTGGTGTACTAATGTTGCGTGCGCGAATGGTTTTGAGGATTTCGAGACCAGAAACTTTTGGCAACATGATATCTAGCACGATGCAATCGTAATCCCCATGCAGAGCTTTTTCAAGACCAGCTTCGCCATCAGTTACATGGTCAACTTTGATATTATTTTTTTCTAGTAAATAGATTACGGCTTCGGCCAGTAACTTTTCGTCTTCAACGTATAAAACTCTCATAATAAGTATATTATAACTGATATTGATAAAGAAAAGCTAAAAATGGAGCTCTTTTTACGGAACTCCATTTTTTATAGTTGGGATTCAATTAATTGTAGATATTCTCGACTAGGATTGAAGGTCCTTGAGAAGTAGTCACGTAAACCGACTTTACAAAAGACCCCTTGATGGAAGCTGGACGCTGAGAAATTAAAGAGTTGATAAAGGTCTCGGCATTCTCGAGTAGCTTAGCCTGGTCGAAATCAGTTTTGCCAATACCAATATGGACAATGGCTTGCTTGTCGACACGATATTCAACCTTACCAGCTTTAGCTTCCTTAACGGCTTTCTCGATATCAGTGGTGACAGTGCCGGCTTTTGGATTTGGCATTAAGCCTTTTGGCCCGAGTAGACGGGCAAATTTACCAAGTTTAGGCATGTAGGCTGGTGTAGAGATTAAAACGTCAAAATCGATGTCGCCCTTCTCGAGTCGCTTTAAGAATTCTTAGTCCACAGCCATATCCGCGCCCGCCGCACTATCCTTTTTATCGTCGTCTAGTTGGGCAAAAACAGCAACCTTGACGCTCTTACCGTTACCATGAGGCAAAACTACAGTAGAGCGAATATTTTGGTCGGCTTGACGTGGATCAACGCTTAGGCGGGTATGAATTTCAACCGTAGCATTGAATTTGCTTGGGTTAGTTTGAGTAGCAAGCTCCAAAGCTTCCTTCAAGGTGTAGGCTTTATTTTTCTCGATTTTCTTAAAAGCCTCTTGATATTTCTTGCCGCGACGCTCAATTTTTGGACGAGTGACTGGAGCGGCACCACGTGGTTTTTCGCCGGCTTCTTCGGCAGCTTTGGCTTCAGCTTTGCGGGCTTGACGCTCTTCTTCAGCCTTAACTTCTTCGATATGCTTTCTAGATTTCTTGCCAGATTTGGCGAATTTCTCTTCAGTAGCTTCTACGACTTCGGTAGTCTCGACTACTTCTGGCTTTTTATCCTCTTCGGACATAATTTTTTATTCCTTTCTGTGGTAAAAGTGAAAATTTTACATATTATAACATATTTTAGACATTTTCTCCAAATTTGTCTAAATTCGGACAGTTCGGCAGATTTTGTCTAAAGTTTGACAACGTCTAAATTTGTACACTGTCTGATTCTGCAATCATTTTGGCTAGTAAGGATTTCCTTGCGATATAATTGCATTTTTATGAAATAATTTGTCAATTTTCTCCCACATTTAGTAATATTTCTAGAGTAATTATAGCAAAAAAGCTCTGCCTTGACAAGCTTTTTCTGGCGGTCTTGGATTTTTACGCTAAATATAGTATAATACTAGTAGATTTTAGTACATTATGAGAAAAGGTGGTGAATAGAGATGGCTAATTCAGAGGGCGTGAATAGAGACATAAAGGAAAGAAAAAATAATAGGCAGGCTGAAGAGACTCGACGTATGACAGAAGCTGAGAAAAGATTAGTCGAGGTGCCGCACTGGTTGAAAGACTTAAAAGCGACAGTAAGTAGACAGCTAGACAGCTATTCTTGTGGCGATAGTAATGTTGTAATAGGTTATGAAACGATAGAAGAGCTGTGTAGACAGGTGAAGTGGCATTTTGGCTGGGTGGATTCAGATTTCTTGGCAGAATTTATGGAAGATTCAAGTTATGCTATCAGGAATATTTATTTAGAAATTTCTATGAGTGACCCTTTGCTAAAAGATTTTTATCGCCGGATTGGCGGTTGGGATTTTCACAGAAAAGTGTATTTTGCGCCAACTGCGGAAGGTTTACAAGCTTGCTACTATGTGTTGTATACGGAGCGAATGCGTCAGCAGATGCAGAAAGATTTGGCGGTGATGGTAGTGTCGGAAGAATTGGGACAGGCAGTAGACGGTCATACTAATAGACATGAGCTCCCGCCAGTATCAAGTTTTAGAGATACAGAAGAAATGGACGTTGCCATCAAAAAAGCGCAAGTTGATAAAACTTGAAAACCTTGCGTAAAGAATCATACTCCTCCAGATTAATGCTGGGGGAGAGTTTTTATACTAATTTTAAATATGAATTAGCCATAAAGATTATACGCACTTCTTCGTGTTAGATTATGCAAATAGCGACTCTGGCAAAAGTAGTGATTACAGAGTATAATAGATGGCACTGTTTAGCAACTAATTGTAGGAAATAAGATGGACAAAGAGAAACACTTTGACGAATGGATAGACTTAAAAGAAAAATTACATGGTATGAATCGACTACGGACGATGCATGAAGGTGAGATTTGGTGGTGTGCTATGGGTGAGAATGTAGGTGTGGAGATAAATGGTAAGAACGGCGTGTTTTCGCGCCCAGTACTAATCTTTAAGAAGCTAAGTAGAGTCGGGTTTATGGGAATTCCGCTGACGTCGCAAATGCATGAAGGTGATTGGTATGTCTCATTTGTGTTTCGTGATAAGTTACAGACTGCTATTCTGGCGCAGGCGCGCGTAATGAGCGTGGCGCGGCTATATCAAAAAATGGGTGATACCACGAGAGGTGATTTTATGAAGGTGCGTGATGGTTTTGCTAGATTGTATTTGGGGTAAAAATATTCCCCAGTCCACGTCTGTGGCTGGGGTTGGGCGGGGGGTGTCCCGAATATACTTTTATTGTAGCAAAGATTTATTAAAATGTCAATAGTTTCTTTGAAGGTGGTTTACTTAACGAACTTAGAACAACCCCTAAGTTTTAAGTAGCTATCTACATTA